>NZ_JBHJRC010000028.1:0-47595 GCF_042261735.1 Kitasatospora sp. NPDC056327
GCACCGCACGGTGCGGGCCGTGGCCCGTTCGCGCGCCCCACGCCCGCCCGGCGGGGAGCCGCGCGGCCTCGCACGCGCCGGGCCCACGCGTCCTCGTCCTGGTAGTACCGGTCGCAGTCGGCCGAGAACCCCGCCACCGAGAAGCCCTGGAACGCGCCCTCCGCCCCGAGTCCGCGCAGCCGCTCCAGCGCAGCCGCCGCGGCCGGCGAGGGGTGGGCCGCGAGGTGGGCGGTGGTCGCGCCGGGCCCGTGGCCGAGCAGCAGCTCGGCCTCGATCGCGCAGGCCGCGTCGCAGCTCGCGTTCTTGGCGCTCCGGACGAGGAGGACGTCGTCCGGGCCGCCGCTGTTGAACAACTGGACGCAGCAGAGCCTCAGCAGCCCGGTGTCGCCCCCACCCTGGGTGTGCCGTTCACGTGCCGTGTGCTCGCCGAGCAGTGCGCGGATCGCGTCCAGGTCGGCCGCCGCGGGCCGGAGCCCGTAGCGGCGCAGGCTCGTCTCCTCGTCCATCGGGGTCCCCCTGGTCGTCCGGCACCGGTCGCGGCCGTCCTCCCCGACGCGCCCCGCGCCGGACTGCCCGGGGTGCGTCGGGGCGCTCCGGCGGCCGGGGTGCCGGCGGCGGGGTGCTCCGGCGGCCGGGTGACGGGTCTGCGGTCGACCGGTCACGGGGCGGTCCCGGTCCGGTCGGTGGCGGTTCCCGGGGCGGGCGGACGGGTAGTCCCGGGGCGGACCGGGGCCCGGCGGGACCGAGGAGGACCATGGCGCTCTTCTGCGAACTCTGCGGCAGCCGCACGGACGGTGCCGAGCGGCTCGCCGTCTACTGCCCGGGCGAGTACTGCGGCACCGACCTCCTGGCCGGGCCGGACGCGGGGGTCCGGGCCTGGTGCGAACCGCCGCGCCGGTTCGGGGCCGGCGGCGGCACGGTCACCCTGGACCTGCTCGTCCACAACGCCGGCCCGCGGGCGACCGGCTTCCGCGCCGAGCCGGTCGAACCCGTCCAGGGGCGGCTGGACTTCGACCGCAGGGCCCTGGAGGCGACGCTGGCCCCCGGGGCGACGCGCCGGATCGAACTGCGCTACACCGTGCCGTTCGACGCCGTCGGACCCGCCCTCGACATCGCCTCCCGGTTCGGCGTGCCCGGCGCCGCCGCGGCGGGTCAGGTGCAGGGTGCGCGGTACTCGCGGTTCGGGGTGGCACTGCGGGTCGCCGCGATCACGGCCCGCCAGGGGGCGGCCTGCGCGGCGTTCGCGGTCGACGTGCCGGGACAGCCCGCCGGCGACCCGGACGACGACGGGGAGCGGGACGGAACGCGGGCCCGGGAACGGGACGGCGGCGGCAGCGGCAGCGGCAGCGGCAGCGGCAGCGGCAGCGGCGGGGACGAACGGTACCGGGGCGGGCGCAGCCGCGGCCGGGAGACCCACGACGGCCGGACCCCGCCCCCGCCGGGCGGAAGGACCGGCGGCCGGACCGGCGGCGGCTGCGCGCCCCTGCTGGTCGCCGTTGCGGTGGCGGTCGTCGCGGTGCTCGTCGCGGTCGTCGTGGCCCTCGCGCTCGGCCGCGACGGCGGCACCTCCCCGGCCGGCTCCGGCGGCGCCACCGCCTCGCAGCCGGGCCCCGCCCCGGCGCCCACCCCGCCCACCGGCCCCGCGGCGGGAACCGCGACGGGAACCGGCCCGACCGACCGGCCCGGCGGGACCGGCACGTTCGGGGTCGGGAACGGGAACGGCGGCGGGGTGCGGCCCACCCCCGCACCGTCGACCCGCCGTTCCTCCTCACCCCCGCCCTCCCCCACGCGCTCACCTGCGCCCACGCCCACACCGACGCCGACGCCCGCACCGAGCACCTCCTCCCCCGTTCCCCAGCCGGTCGTCCTGCCGCCGTTGACCGGGCTCACCCAGGCCGCCGCCGTCGCGCGCCTCAAGGAGCTCGGCCTGCGCTCGACCTCCCGGACCGTCAGCCCCGGCAAGGCGCCCGCCCTCCAGGTCCTCGGCACCGATCCGGCCGCCGGAACTCCCGTCCCGGCCGGCAGTGCCGTCCTGCTGCAGGTCTCCGACGGCCTGTTCCCGGTGCCCGCCGTCGCCGGGCTCACCCGTGACGCCGCCGAGAAGCTCCTCCGGGACTCCGGCTTCACCGCCGTGACGTCCTCCGGCACCCCCGACCCCGCCGCCCCCGTGAACCAGGCCCTCCGCACGGATCCGCCCGCGGGCGCGGCGGTGGCCCCGGGGACCCCGCTCACCCTCTGGTACGCCGCCAGGCCGGTCATCCGCTGAACCGGCGCCCGCCGCCCCCTCGGTCCACCGGCCTTCGTGGGACCGGGGATCCGCCCCGCTCCCCGGACGCTAGGCTGCGCTCCGCGGATGATCACGGACCGAGGGGGCGGGATGCCGACGTACCAGGACCTGACCGGGCCGGAACAGCGGCTCTGGGACGCCTGCGCCACCGGCGCGGAGGTCGACCTGCGCAGCGGCGACCCCGGTGAGGACGACCCGGTCGGCGGCGCGGCGTGGGGCCCCGGACGGACGGTGCGCGCCGAGGTGATCACCTCCGCGCTGCTCGGCGCCGGAGGGGACGGCCCGGTGCGGGCGCTGCGTCTGACGGGTGCCCGCGTCACCGGCCGCCTCGACCTCGGCGGGCTGGCGGCGACCGGCGAACTGCGCCTGGAGGGCTGCCACTTCGAGGAGCAGGTGGTGCTGCGGGACGCGACGCTGCGGTCCACCGCCCTGGTCCGCTGCCGGATCCCCGGGCTCGACGGCTGGCTGCTGAAGGTCGACGGCAACCTCTTCTTCGAGGACTCGGTCTTCGACGGACGCCTGACCCTCACCCGGGCGCACATCACCGGCGAACTCCGGCTCAGCGGGGCCCGGATCACCGCCACCGAGCTGCTCGGCACCGGACCGCGGGGCGCCGGAGCACCCGCCGCCGGAGCACCCGCCGCCGGACCGCTGGAGTCCGAGGCCCCCGACCCGGCCGGCGCCCCGGGCGTCTGGGCCCTGTGGGCGGGCGGCCTGGTGATGGAGGGCGGCTGCTTCGCCCGCAAGGGCTTCCACGCCCGCGGCGGCCTGCGGCTGGTCGGCGCCCGGTTCGGCGGCGGGCTGTTCATGGAGCGCGCCCGCATAGACAACGCGGGCGGCGACGCGCTCACCGGCGACGACCTCACGGCCTCCACCCTCGTCCTCGCCGACGGCTTCACGGCCAACGGTTCGGTCCGGCTCCCCGGGGCGGCGATCCGCAGCAGGCTCTCGTTCGACGGCGCCGTCCTGAACGGCGGGGCCGCCGCGCCGGCCGCCGGATCCGTGGCGCTGGACGGCACCCGGCTGACCACCGGCGACCTCCACCTGACCCCCGCCGCCGTCCCGAACGGCACGGTCGACCTCCAGGACGCGCAGACCGCCGTCCTGCACGACAACGCGCACAGCTGGCCCGCCGACACCCGCCTCGACGGCTTCGCCTACACCTCCCTCCAGGGCCCGCCCGCCGGACCGGAGGCCGTCGCCGACCGTCTGGCCTGGCTGGCCCGGCTGCCCGGCTACTCGCCCCAGCCGTACGAGCAACTCGCGGCCTGGTACCGGAGGATCGGCCACGACGACGACGCCCGCCGGGTGCTCCTGGAGAAGCAGCGCCGGCGCCGGCGCACCCTGGGCCCGGCGGGCAGGGTCTGGGGGCGGCTGCTGGACGTCACCGTGGGGTACGGCTACCGCCCTTGGCAGGCTCTGCTGTGGCTGGCCGGGCTCGCACTGCTCGGCACGCTCGTCTTCCGCCACGGCGTGCCGCACGAGATCAAGCGCGGCGAGAGCGTCCCGTTCAGCCCGCTCGTCTACACCCTCGACCTGCTGGTCCCGATCGGCGGGCTCGGCCAGCGCACCGCCTGGTACTGGACCGGGCCGCAGCAGTGGTTCGGCTACTCGCTGACCGCCATCGGCTGGCTCCTCACCACCGCGGTCCTGGCGGGCATCAGCCGCACCCTGAACCGCAGCTGACCGGCCGCACGGCGTCAGCCCGGCAGGCCCGTGCGGCGTGCGGGCCCGGCGAACGCGGCGCGGCCCGGCGGGGAGATCCACCGGGCCGCGCCGCACCGTCCGTCCGACCGTCCGGTCAGCCCGCCGCCGGACCCGCCAGCACCCCGTTGACCAGGGTGCGCGCCTCCTCCTGGACCCGGGCCAGGTGCTCCGGGCCGTGGAACGACTCGGCGTAGATCTTGTAGACGTCCTCGGTGCCGGAGGGCCGCGCCGCGAACCAGGCGTTCTCGGTGCACACCTTGATGCCGCCGATCGCCGCGCCGTTGCCCGGGGCCTCGGTGAGCACCGCGGTGACCGGCTCGCCGGCCAGCTCGCCGGCCGTGACCTGCTCGGCCGACAGGCGGGAGAGCAGCGCCTTCTGCTCGCGGTCCGCCGGGGCGTCCACCCGGGCGTAGGCGGGGGCGCCGAAGCGGTCGGTGAGGTCGCGGTAGTACTCGCTGGGGGTGCGGCCGGTCACGGCGGTGATCTCGGCGGCCAGCAGGGCGAGCAGGATGCCGTCCTTGTCGGTGGTCCAGACCCCGCCGTCGCGGCGCAGGAACGACGCGCCGGCCGACTCCTCGCCACCGAACGCGATCGAGCCCTCCAGCAGGCCCTCGACGAACCACTTGAAGCCGACCGGCACCTCGGTCAGCTCGCGCTTCAGGTCGGCGGCGACCCGGTCGAGCATCGAGGAGGAGACCAGCGTCTTGCCGACGGCCGCGTCCGCGGGCCAGTCGGCGCGGTGGCGGTAGAGGTAGTCGACCGCCACCGCGAGGTAGTGGTTCGGGTTCATCAGGCCGCCGTCCGGGGTGACGATGCCGTGCCGGTCGGCGTCGGCGTCGTTGCCGGTGGCGATGGCGTACTCGTCGCGGCGCGCGATCAGCGAGGCCATCGCGGCGGGCGAGGAGCAGTCCATCCGGATCCTGCCGTCCCAGTCCAGCGTCATGAAGCGCCAGGTCGGGTCGGTGGCCGGGTTGACCACGGTCAGGTCGAGGCGGTGGGTCTCGGCGATCCGGCCCCAGTAGGCGACGGACGCGCCGCCCAGCGGGTCGGCGCCGATCCGCAGGCCGGCCGCGCGGACCGCGTCCAGGTCGAGGACGGCGGGCAGGTCCTCGGTGTAGGTGGTGACGTAGTCGTAGCGGCCGGTGGTCGGCGCGGTCAGGGCGCGCGCGTACGGGACCCGCTTGACGCCGCGCAGGCCCTCGCGGATCAGGGCGTTGGCGCGGTCCTGGATCCAGCCGGTGGCCGCGGAGCCGGCCGGGCCGCCGCTCGGCGGGTTGTACTTGAAGCCGCCGTCGCGGGGCGGGTTGTGCGACGGGGTCACCACGATGCCGTCGGCGAGCGACTGCGGGCTGCGCCGGTTGTGGGTCAGGATCGCGTGCGAGACCGCGGGGGTGGGCGTGTAGCCGTCGGCACTGTCCAGCAGGACGGTCACCCCGTTGGCGGCCAGCACCTCGACCGCGGTGGCCCGGGCCGGCTCGGACAGCGCGTGGGTGTCGACGCCCAGGAACAGCGGGCCGGTGATGCCCTCGATCGCGCGGTACTCGCAGATCGCCTGGGTGGTGGCGGCGATGTGGTCCTCGTTGAACGCCGCGTCCAGCGAGGAGCCCCGGTGGCCCGAGGTGCCGAACGCGACCCGCTGGCCCGGCTCCTCCGGGTCCGGGTGCAGCGTGTAGTACGCCGTCACCAGCCGTGCCACGTCCACCAGGTCGCCCGGCTGCGCCGGCTGTCCGGCCCGTGCGTGTGCCATCGTCTTCTCCCACTGGAATTCTCGCCGTGCGCCGGCCCGCGGCCCGGCGCTTCCTTGCCCCGTGCTCACCGATCGTAGCCAGTGCACGACCCGTCGCCGAACCGGGGCCGGAGCGCGTCGGGGCCCGGTCGGCGCCGCCGCGGGGACCGGCCGGGCCCGGGAGCGCTCCTCGGACGAGCCGTCCGGGGGCTCAGGCGGGGAGCTGCTGCCGGTGGTCCGCCAGGGCGGGGGCGACGGTGGTGGCGAGGAACTCCGTCACCCGGTACTCGACCAGGCCCTCGACGGCGAACGGGTCGGTCCGGACGATCGCCTCGACCGCCGCCCGGTCCTCCCCCGCGGCGATGATCACGCCGCCGTCGCGCGGCACCTTGCGCCCGGAGGCCAGGAAGGTACCGTCCTCGTAGTGGCGGCCGAGCCACCCGACGTGGGCGGGCAGCAGGGCGTCGATGCGGTCGAGCGGCGCGGTGTAGGTCAGCTCCAGTACGAACATGGGACGGAGCCTATCGGGGACGACGAAGCCCCGGACCACGCTCGCGGTCCGGGGCTTCCCGAGGGTGGGCGAGGGTGGATTCGAACCACCTCAGCCGAAGCGGGGGCTTTACGGGCCCTTGGGCTCTCCCGGGCCCAGCTCGCCCTCGGTCGTCGGTTCCCACTGCTGTCGTTCCTTGATCCCGACACCTCCACCCTCTCCTGGATCATCAGGGCGGACAACCGGGTTTCCGGTCACCGCGGCGCCGTTCCGGCACCCCGCCGGACGGCCGTTCCCCCTGGTCGGGGCCACGACGGCGGCTGTCCGCAACTGTCCGGATCATGCCCCCGGGCTCCCCATGAGGTATAGACCACTCGCCGATCGCGGAGACCGCGGCCGTCCCGACGGACCGTCATCGGACCGTTCTCGACCGGGCCGTTGCGCGAGCGCGCGCCGACTGCGATACAAACACTGCTCATATGACGATTGATCGGAGATTTCTGCCATGAGCCAGTCATCCCTGCCCCGCCGCAGCGTGCTCGCCGGCGCGGCGGCAGCCGTCGTCGGCTGGAACACCGTCGGCCGCGCCTGGGCCGTCGAGGCCCCCGCCGACGCGCCCGCCGGAGCCGCCGGGGCGTCGTCCCTCGCGGCGCTGCCCCCGCTCGACGGCACCGTCGTGACCGACGCCGGCACGCTGACCCGGTTCGGCGGGGACTTCGGCCACCTGGTGACGGCCGCCCCGCGCGCCGTCCTGCACCCCGGGTCGGTGCGCGACGTCGCCACCGCGGTCCGCTTCGCCCGCCGCCACCGCATCCCGGTCGCGATGAACGGCCAGAGCGGCACCGGCGCCGCCGCGGAGCTGGAGTCCCACTCCAGCTACGGCCAGGCCGGGGTGCGCGGCGGCCTGGCGATCGACGCCCGCGGGCTGGACCGCATCATCGGCGTCACCCCCGGCCGCGCCGTCGTCGAGGCCGGCGTCACCTGGGCGCAGCTGACCGACGCCGCGCTCGCCCAGGGCTGGATGCCGCCCTGCCTGACGGACTACCTGCACCTGACGGTCGGCGGCACGCTGAGCGTCGGCGGCATCGGCGGCGGTGTCCAGCGGTACGGCTTCCAGGTGGACACCGTCGAGTCGGTGGACGTGGTCACCGGCACCGGTGAGCTGGTGACCGCCTCGGCGCACGCCAACCGCGAGCTGTTCGAGGCCGTGCTGGGCGGCGGCGGGCAGGCCGGCCTCATCGTCCGGGCCACCCTGCGCCTGGTCCCGGCCCGCGAGCGGGCGCTGGTGGTCAACCTGTTCTACGACGACCTGACCGCCTACCTCGCGGACCAGGAGAAGGTGATGACCGAGCGGCGCTTCGACCTCCAGGTCGGCGACGTGGAGCGCAACGCGGCGGGCACCGGCTGGCGGTACAAGGTCGAGGGCGTCGTCCTCCACGACGGCGCCGACGTGCCCGACCGCGCGGCGCTGGTGCGCGGCCTGCGCTGCCTCGCCGCCGAGACGACGTTCGCGGACCAGACGGCGCGCGAGTACGCGTACCGGGTGGACGGCTTCGCCGGGTACCTCCGGGCGGCCGGCCTCTGGTCGCAGCCCAAGCCCTGGATGAGCCTGTTCCTGCCCGCCTCGACCACCGAAACGTTCATGCGCGAGGCCGTCGCGCTGCTGACCCCGGAGGACCTCGGTGCGGGCCTGCTGCTCTTCTACCCGTTCCGCACGGACGTGTTCACCCGCCCGATGACCGTGATGCCGCGGGAGCCGGTCGGCTTCCACTTCGACCTGCTGTCGTTCCCGTTCCCGGGCGCCGACCACGCCGCCGCGCTGCGGCGCAACCGCCGCCTGTACGACCGGGCCGTGGAGCTGGGCGGCAAGCGCTACCTGATCGGCGCGATCCCCGACGTGACGCGGGCCGACTGGCGCCGGCACTACGGCACCCGCTGGGGCCGCGTGGTGGCGGCCAAGCACCGCTTCGACCCGGCCGGCATCCTCACCCCGGGCCAGGGCATCCACTCCTGACGGCGGCCCGCCGCACCCCCGCCGCCCGGTCCGGGGTGCGGCGGGCGGGCCCGCGGCCGGGGGCCGCCCGGCGCGACCTACCAGGTGGCCCCGGCGGGCTGCCGGGTGGTGGCGTTCACCCGGTTGAAGAAGTTGGTCAGGCCGATCCACAGCACCAGCGAGGCCAGCTGCCGTTCGTCGAAGTGCGCCGCCGCCGCGTTCCAAACGTCGTCGGGGACGACGCCCCGGTCCGCGAGCCGGGTGACGCACTCGGACAGCTCCAGCGCGGCCCGCTCGGCACCGGTGAAGTACGGCGCCTCCCGCCAGGCGGCCACCGCGTGCAGCCGCTCGTCGCTCTCGCCGTTCTTCCGGGCGCTCGCGATGCCGCCGACCACGCAGTAGCTGCAGCCGTTGATCTGGCTGGCCCGCAGGTGGGCGAGTTCGAGGACGCTCTCCGGGACCCCGCCCTTCCTGGCCGCCCTGATGACGCCCAGGATCGCCGGCATCGCCTCGGGGATCACGATCGCCGGGTTGGTCATCCGCGCGTCGGTGTTCATGGGGTGCTCGCTTCCGTTCGGGTTCCTGTGGTGTTCCCACCGCACTGACGGAACCCGGCGGAGGAATGTGACGGCCGCCCGGCCCCGGGCCCGCCGCACCCGATCGCACCGAAGCCGTCCGAAGGCCAAGTCAAGCTCCCTGGCGATGATTTGACCGCGTCCGGCTTCCTCCGCCCGGCTGGGCGCTCCGGTCCTCCGGACGCATCCCGCCGACCCCCGCAGGACGACGCGCAGGGCGGCCGCGGATGTCATCGTGGTGACGACGGCCCGGCGCAGGGCCGGAAGGGGCGGAGACCATGACCAACATTCGGACTCGGGCACGGCACCGGCGCGGCCGGCTGGGGGCACGGCTCGCCGCCGTCACCCTGGCCGGTGCCACCGTCGTCACCCTCGCCCCGGCGGCGGCGGTGGCGGCCGGCAGGGACGAGGCGGCCGCGGCCGGGCCGGCGGGGGAACGTCGGCCCCGGGTCGACGGGCAGCTGGAGCTGCGCGAGCTCGTGGAGCACGGCGGGGCGACCGCCGCGCTCGCGGAGATCCGCCTCCCCGGCCACACCCGCTGGCGGGGCGCCGCCGGCACGTCCGACCTGGCCACCGGGCAGCCGGCCAGGCCGGACGGCCGGTTCCGGATCGGCAGCGTGACCAAGACCTTCGTGTCCACGGTGGTGCTCCAGCTCGTCGGCGAGGGCCGGCTCCGTCTGGACGACCCGGTCGAACGGCATCTGCCGGGCGTCGTCCCGAACGGCTCCGCGATCACGGTCCGGCAGCTGCTGAACCACACCAGCGGCCTGTTCAACTTCACCGAGGACGAGCGGTTCCTCGTCAAGAACCAGGCCGAGCTGGAGGACTACGCCTACGGGCGGTGGCGCTTCCGGAACTACCGCCCGGAGCAGTTGGCCGCCGTCTCCGCCGAGCACCCGCCCTACTTCGCCCCGGGCCAGGGCTGGAAGTACTCCAACACCAACTACGTCCTCGCCGGGATGATCATCAACAAGGTCACCGGCCGCACCTGGCAGCGCGAGGCCGAACGCCGGATCATCCGGCCCCTGAACCTGGACGACACCGCGTTCCCCGGCTCCGAGACCGGCCTCGGCGGCCCGCACGCCCACGCGTACGGCGACATGCCGGCCGGGCCGGCCGACATCACCCGGCTCAACCCGAGCGTGGTGGACGCGGCCGGGAACGGCATCTCCACCACCGCGGACCTCAACCGCTTCCACGCCGCGCTCTTCGGCGGAAAGCTGCTCCGCCCCGCCGAGATGGCCGCGCTGACGGACACCGTGCCGACCGGCGCCGAGGGCTCGGGGTACGGGCTCGGCGTGGTCCGGATCGATCTGGGCCCGGGCTGCGAGGCCGCCTGGGGCCACGACGGCGGCCTCCCCGGCTGGTCCACCCTGCTGCTCGGCAGCCGCGACGGGCGGCGGCAGTTCGCGCTGTCCCACAACCCGTTCGTGGGCAAGGACGACTCCGCGAGCGGACCGGCGATCGGGTCGCTGGTCGTCAAGACGCTGTGCGACCCGGCGACACCCGCGGGCGCCCTGGCCGGCCCCGTCGCGGGACCGGCCGGGATCCCGGTGAACCTCCCCCTCACCGGCCCGGACCTGCGGATCGGCACCTCCCCGGCCGGCCACTGAGCCCGGCCCCTCCCGCCGGGGGCGGACGGGCGCCCCCGAACGGTGATGTCGCGAAGCCGCCAGCCCCGCACCGGCGCGACCGGCTGGACTGGTCCGGCACCGCAGACCCGCTCACCGGACGGACTCCATGACCGCGACCACCACCGCCCCCGCACGCCCCGAGGGAACCGACGGAACCGGCGCCCCGGCCCGATCGGCCACGGTCCAGTGGCTGGCCGTGCTGTCGGTCATGCTGGGGATCTTCTCGATCGTCACGACCGAGATCCTGCCGATCGGCCTGCTCACCGCGATCGGGGCCGACTTCACCGTCTCCGACGGGATGGCGGGGCTGATGATGACCATGCCGGGGTTCCTCGCCGCGCTCGCGGCTCCCCTGGTCACCACCGCCACCGCGCGCGTCGACCGCCGGTCGGTGCTGTGCGCGCTCCTGCTCCTGCTGGCGGTGGCCAACGGCCTGGCCGCCGTGGCGCCGGACTACTGGCTGGTCCTGGTGTCGCGCGTCCTCGTCGGCGTCACCATCGGCGGGTTCTGGTCCATCGGGGCCGGGCTCGCCGGCCGCCTGGTACCGGCCCGGAAGGCGGGCCGCGCCGTCTCGGTGATCTTCTCGGCGGTCCCGCTCGGTTCCGTGCTCGGGGTCCCGGCCGGCACGTTCGTCGGCGAGGCCGCGGGCTGGCGGGCGGCGTTCGCCGTCATGGCCGCCCTCACCCTCGGGGTGCTCGTGCTGATGCTCGCCGTCATGCCGCCGCTGCCGCCGGGCGGCGCCACCCGGCCGGGCGTGCTCGGCGGTCTGCTCCGCACCGCGCGCACCCGCTCCGCGCTGCTGCTGACCTTCCTCGTCGTCCTGGCCCACTTCGGTGCGTACACCTATGTGACGCCGTTCCTCCAGCAGGTCACCGGCGCCGGGGCCGGGCTGGTCACCGTCCTCCTGCTGGTCTACGGCGCCGCCGGGATCGCGGGCAACTTCCTGGGCGGCGCCCTGGCCGCCCGGCACCCCCGGACCGGCCTCGGCGGCGCGGCCGCGCTGCTCGGCTGCGCCACCCTGCTGCTGCCGGTGCTGGGCGGCTCGACGGCCGGGGCGGCGGCACTGCTGATCGTCTGGGGCGTCGCCTACGGGGCGGTTCCCGTCGCGTCCAGCACCTGGTTCGCCCGGGCGGCCCCCGGTGAGCCCGAGGCGGCCTCGGTGCTGTTCACCGCCTCCTTCCAGGCCACCGTCTCGCTGGGCGCGCTCGTCGGCGGAAGCGTCGTGGACCGCACCTCGCCGTCCGCGGTCATGACGCTCGGTGGCCTCACGGCCGCCCTCGCGACCCTCGCCGTCGCGGTCGACTTCGCCATCGTCCGTACCCGGTCGCGGACCTGAGGGACTGTCATACTTTTGCGCCGCCGGGCTTGGCGGCGCACGGCCACGGGCAGCCTCCGGGCGGACCGTACGGGCACGACCAGGAGGAGCACCGCATGCTGCAGAACGAGGACCCGACCGCCGACGCCCCGGAGGCGGACCTGCGACGCTCCGCCGCCTTCCTCGTCGACGAAGCCCTCGGCTTCCTCTTCCCGGCCGCCCTCCGGGCCGCCGCCGACGTCGGAGTGGCCGACCACCTCGCGGCCGGGCCCGCCTCGCCCGCCGAACTGGCCGCCGCGACCGGGACGGACGCCCGCAACCTGTACCGGGTACTCCGGCTGCTCGCCACCCGGGGCGTCGTGGCCGAGGACGAGCTGGGCCGGTTCACGCTGACGGCGGCCGGGCAGGCGCTCCGGAGCGACGTCCCCTGCTCCGCGCGGGAGGCGGTCCGGATGCTCACCGACCCCACCATGTGGCGGCCGGCCGGAGAGCTGACGCACTGCCTCACCGAGGGCACCGCCGCCTTCGACGGGCTGTTCGGGATGCCGTTCTTCGACCACTTCGCCAAGGACGAGCGGACCGCCGCCGTCTTCCACGTCGGCATGGCGGCGATGTCCGACGGCGAGAACGCCCCCATCGCCGCCGCCTGCGAACTCCCGCCCAGCGGTACGGTCGTGGACATCGGCGGCGGTCACGGCGGACTGCTGCGGGAGGTGCTGCTGCGCAACCCCGGCCTGGAGGGCGTCCTGTACGACCGCTCCCACGTCCTCGCCGGGAACCGGCTGGGCGCGGACGAACGGATCGCGGGCCGCTGGACGGAGCGGGAGGGCGACTTCTTCTCCTCCGTACCGGCCGGGGACGTCCACCTGCTCAAGCGGATCACCCACGACTGGCCCGACGAGGACTGCGTCACCCTGCTCGGCCACTGTCGCCGCGCACTGCGGTCGGGCGGGCGGGTCCTGGTGCTGGACGCCGTGGTCCCCCCGGGCAACACCCCGCACCAGTCGAAGACGCTGGACCTCATGATGATGGCCTCGCTCACCGGCCGCGAGCGCACCGAGGCCGACTTCGCGGAGCTCTTCGCCCGGGCCGGCCTGCGGCTCTCCAGGGTGCTCCCCACCGCGACGGTCCTCTCGGTGGTGGAGGCCGTCGCGGCCTGAGCGGCCTGAGCCGTCCGCGCACGACCGTGCCCGGGACCGTCGGGACGGTCCCGGGCACAGTCACGGTCCGTCAGGCGAGCGCGAGGCTGATCTGGTCGCCGAAGAGCACCCAGTGCTGGCCGCGGTCGTTGACGTCGCACGGCTTCGTCGAGACGTTCGGGGTCCCCCACTCGTTCGCGAGGCAGTAGCCCGGCGCGAAGGTGAGGACGACGGCCTGGCCCGAGACGCTCCAGTACTGGCCCTGGCGATCGTCAACGAACCGGGGGAGCTGTGCGACGGATTCATCCCAATGGAGAGCCATCGGCCGGCGGTGCTGAACCGAACGGCCGACCGGACGTCAGTCCTCGTCGGTGAGGGCCAGCGCGTCGGTGATCAGACGGGTGGCGAACTCCTCGTCGTCACCGGCCATGCGGTTGATGTGCTCGGCGAGCAGGACCGAGGTCGCCTCCAGGGGGTTCATCTCGGCGCGGGTCCAGTCGCCGTACTGCGCACGCCACAGGTTGGGACTCAGACCGGTACCGGCGGCGATGAGCAGACCGGCCATGGTGGGGATCACCTCGGGCCGGAAGGTGTTGGGCATCATCCGCATGGTGGTGACGAGGGTGGGCACCACGTGGTCGATGACGTCCTTGTCGTGCCGCTCGCAGACCGTGCGCAGCCAGTCCATGTACATGTAGATGAGCGTGCACACCCCGTCGAGCAGCGCGTCGGCCTCCGCCCGACCCATCGAGGCGGCGAACTGGTCGGCCATCCGCCTCTGCTCCGGGTCGGTGCGGCTCTTCCCGTCGTAGATGGCCTTCAGCCGCGAGTCCATCACCATGACGGCCGTGCTCACGTCGCCGGCGGGAGCGTACGAGGGGTCACAGGGCGATGACATGGCAGTCCTCCTCAACCTGCCACAGTGGGTAGCGTGGCATATTCGAAGCGTAGACCAACTGAGCGTGCGCGTCCGGTGTTTCCGGGCAGCGGAGGACTGCTCAGCGGGTGGTCGTGCGGAGGTTCGCGAGCAGGGTGGTGCCGTCCGCGGAGGTGGCGAGGACCCGGCCGGAGCGGTGCCGGTAGGTGACGGCGTCGCCGTGCCGGCGCACGCCGACCCGGGGGCCGGTCGCGTCCGGGACGAGCAGGGTGAGCGCCGGGGCGGAGAGCGGCCCGGCGCCGGCGTGCGCGCGCAGGCCGTTCCCGCCGGCGAGCGGAACGGTGAGCGCCCGATGGTCGGCGCGCCCGGTGGTCAGCGGCCGAGGTCCGGCCGGCCCTCCCGGTTCGAACAGGACTCGTAGTCGTAGCGGGTGACGTGCTCCCGCTCCTCCCCCGTCAGCGCCTCCCACGCGTCCTCCTCGGCGCACAGCAGCCGCTCCCCGCTGCGGAAGGGGTGCGCGGCGAACCGCGCCGGGTCGGCGAGCACCCGCTCGTACGCGGCGCGGCCGGCGGCGACCACGGCGGCGCGGGCGTAGAGGAAGCCGTCGTCGCTCAGCGGCCGCGGCAGGTCGCCGGGGTCGTCCGGGTCCGCGGCCGACCGGGTCCCGTACTCGGCGCGGTCGAGGCGGTACGGGGCTTCGGTGAGGCGTTCGGCGAAGCCGGTGATCTCACCGGCCCCGCCGGCGACGAGTGCCCCGGTGAGCCGCCGGCGCCGCGTCGGTGGTGCTCATGGTGGTGCCGTCCGTTCCGTGCTCGGGTGCGATCGGAACGGATCCTGTCACGGACCACCGACAGGAGGCCCTCAGTCCTCGATCCCCTCCCAGCCGCGGCGGGGCGGGGCACCGGCGGGCTGGTGGGGGTCGCGGCTGCGGTAGACGATGTAGGGGCGGAAGAGGTACTGCACGGGGGCGCTGAACATGTGCACCAGCCGGGTGAACGGCAGCAGCGCGAACAGCACCAGGCCGACCACCGCGTGCGCCTTGAAGGCGACCGGCACGTCCGCCATCCGGCTCACGTCCGGGCTCAGGGTGAACAGGCTGCGGGCCCAGGGCGCGATGGTGGAGCGGTAGTCGTACCCGGAGTCGAGCGAGGAGTGCATCAGCTTGGCGACCAGGCCGAGCACGATCGCCGCCAGCAGCACCACGTACATCAGTTTGTCGTTCCGGGTGGTGGCGCGGAACACGGCCGGGGTGCGGCGGCGCCGGTAGAGCAGCACCAGGATCCCGGCGAGTGCCAGGAGGCCCGCCGCGCAGCCGGCGAACAGCGAGAGCAGGTGGTAGGCGTGCTCGTCGAGGCCGACCGCGTCGGTCCAGGAGGCGGGCACGAACAGGCCCATGAGGTGGCCGGCCAGCACGAAGAGGATGCCGTAGTGGAACACGGGCGAGGCGATGTTCAGCAGCCGGGACTCGTAGAGCTCGGAGGAGCGGGTGGTCCAGCCGAACCTGTCGTAGCGGTAGCGCCAGACGAGGCCGGAGACCAGCAGCGCGAACGCGACGTACGGCAGCGCGCCCCAGAGGAAGGTGTCCATCGGCGGTCTCCGGTCGCAGGGAGTGGGCGGTCTCAGGGGGTGGGCGGTCAGGTCGTGGACACCACGGGCAGCAGGCCCAGGTGTCCGTACGGCGGGGTGTCCAGGCCGACCTGTTCGCTCGGCGGGCCGCCGCGGGCGAGGGCCAGCGCGGCGGCGCGGTCCCCGGGCGACGGGCCCGGCAGGGTGGCGCAGACCGCGGCGAGCACGTCCGCGTACGGGGTGCCGTGCTCCGTCAGCGCGAGCCGCAGCAGTTCCAGGGCGGGCCGGTGCCCCCGCAGTAGCGAGTCGTCGCCGGTGGTGGCGGTGAACTCCAGGACGGCGGGCAGGAAGTCGGGCAGGTCCTCACCGGTGAACTCCAGGCCGTGCGCGCGGTAGGCGGTCTTGAAGCGCAGCAGGGCCTCGCCGCGCCGGCGGGTGTCGCCGTCGGTCCACCAGCTGAGGTGGAGGCTGTGGCGCTGCCGGAAGTCGAAGACCTCGACGTAGTGGCGGGCCAGTTCGCCGGCGGGGCGCCCGTCGGCCCAATCGAGGAAGGTGCGCAGCGGTGCGGCGGCGGCGTGCCGGACCGGCCCGAGCAGCGCGGTGAGGCCGCGCAGCGGCCCGGGGCCCTGCGCCGTGCCGGGGCCGTGCGCCGTGCCGGGCCCGGACGGGTGGCTGTCGGGGTAGCAGAGGCATTCGGCGGCGGCCCGGCGCACCAGGGCGCGCTCACCCTCCGCCCGGCTCGCGGGAGCGGTCTGGGCGGCGGTCACCGCGGTGGCTCCTCTCGGTCGGCGGTCTGGCGGCGGCGCATCGCGTGGAAGCTCTCGACGGTGACCAGCGGCAGCGACCGCCGTCCGGAGCCGGCGCCGAACGGACCGTCGGCGTCCCCGGGCTCCCCGTCCCCCTGTTCCAGACCGTGGTCCAGGCTGCAGCCGGTGGGCACCGCGGACTCCTCCAGGCGTTCGGCGTCGGCCCGGGCGGCGGTCGGGATGACGTACCGGTCCTCGTACTTGGCGATGGCGAGCAGCCGGAACAGGTCCTCGATCCGGTCGGCGTCCAGGCCGACCGACTCCGCCACCGCCGGATCGGGCGCCTGCCCGAGGTTGACCGCGCGCATGTGGGCGCGCATCGCGGCGAGCCGGTCGAGGGCGTCGCGCACCGGCCGGGGGTCGCCGGCGGTGAAGAGTTCGGCGAGGTACTCGACGGGGATCCGCAGGGCGTCGATCGCGCCGAAGAGGTTTCCGGCGTCCTCGCCGTCGTGGCCGCTCGCCGCGACCTCCTCGACGACCGGGGAGAGCGGCGGGATGTACCAGACCATCGGCAGGGTGCGGTACTCGGGGTGGAGCGGCAGCGCGACCCGGTAGGTGCTGACGAGCGCCCGCACGGGTGAGCGCCGGGCGGCCTCGATCCAGTCGTGCGGGACGCCGTCGCGCTCGGCGGCCCGCCGCACCTCGGGGTCCTCCGGGTCGAGGAGGACGCCCAGTTGAGCCTCGTAGAGGTCGTGCTCGTCCTCGACGGAGGCGGCGGCGGTGACCAGGTCGGCGTCGTAGAGCAGCACGCCGAGGTAGCGCAGCCGGCCGACGCAGGTCTCCGAGCAGACGGTGGGCAGGCCGACCTCGGTGCGCGGGTAGCAGAAGGTGCACTTCTCGGCCTTGCCGGTGCGGTGGTTGAAGTAGATCTTCTTGTACGGGCAGCCGGTGACGCACTGGCGCCAGCCCCGGCAGCCGTCCTGGTCGACGAGGACGATGCCGTCCTCGGTCCGCTTGTAGATGGCGCCGGAGGGGCAGGCGGCGACGCAGGCCGGGTTGAGGCAGTGCTCGCAGATCCGGGGCAGGTAGAACATGAAGCTCTGCTCGTACTGGAAGCGGATCCGCCGGCCCACCTCCTCGCGCATCCGCTCGACGTTGGGGTCGGCCGGCGCGTGCTCGGGGGCACCGCCGAGGTCGTCGTCCCAGTTCGGCGACCACTCGACGGCCATCGGGCGTCCGGTGATCAGCGAGTGCGGCCGGGCGACGGGGTAGTCCTCGCCGAGCGGGGCGTCGGTGAGCGCGCGGTAGTCGTACGTCCAGGGCTCGTAGTAGTCCCGGAGGGTCGGCATGACCGGGTTGGCGAAGATCGAGGCGAGTTTGAACGCCCGTCCGCCCTGGCGGAGCCGGAGCCGTCGCCGCCGGTCGAGCCGCCAGCCGCCGCGCCACTTCTCCTGGTCCTCGTAGCGGCGCGGGTAGCCGAGCCCGGGGCGGGTCTCGACGTTGTTGAACCAGACGTACTCGGTGCCCTGCCGGTTGGTCCAGGTCTGTTTGCAGGTGACCGAACAGGTGTGGCACCCGATGCACTTGTCGAGGTTCATCACCATGGCGAGCTGGGCCATCACACGCATCAGTACCGCACCTCCTGGCCGCGGCGGCGGATCACCGTCACCTCGTCGCGCTGGTTCCCGGTCGGGCCGAGGTAGTTGAAGGCCCAGGAGAACTGGGCGTAGCCGCCGATCAGGTGGGTGGGCTTGAGCAGCACCCTGGTCAGCGAGTTGTGGATGCCGCCGCGCCGCCCGCCGGTCTCGGCGCGGGGGACGTTGACGGTGCGCTCCTGCGCGTGGTGCATGTAGACGGTGCCGGGCGGCATCCGGTGCGAGACGACGGCGCGGGCGACCACGACGCCGTTGCGGTTGACGGCCTCGATCCAGTCGTTGTCGGCGGCGCCGATGGCGGCGGCGTCCTCGGTCGACATCCAGATCACCTGCCCGCCGCGGGAGAGCGCGAGCATGAACAGGTTGTCCTGGTACTCGGAGTGGATGGACCACTTGTTGTGCGGGGTGAGGTAGCGGACCGTCACCTCCCGTCGGCCGTCCGGGCCGAGGGCGGGCTCGCCGAAGAGCCGGCGGATGTCGAGCGGCGGCCGGTAGACGGGCAGCGCCTCGCCCAGTTCGTGCATCCAGTCGTGGTCGACGAAGAAGTGCTGACGGCCGCTGAGCGTGTGCCAGGGCTTGAGGTGCTCGGTGTTGAGGGTGAAGGGGCTGTAGCGGCGCCCGCCGGACTCGCTGCCGGACCACTCGGGCGAGGTGATGACCGGGGCGGGGGCGGCCTGGGTGTCGGCGTAGGAGATCCGGCGGCCCTCGTGCTCGGCGGCCAGGTGCGCCAGCTCCCGTCCGGTGCGGCGTTCCAGGGTGCGGAAGCCCTGGGTCGCGAGCCGGCCGTTGGTGGTGCCGGAGAGCGCGAGCACGGTGTCGGCGGCCTTGACGGCGGTGTCCAGGGCGGGGCGCCCGTCGGCCGGGCCGCCGCGGACCACGCCGTTCCTGGCCCGGAGCCGCTCGACCTCCTCGTCCGGGTGCAGCACCACGCCCTTGGCGGGCAGGCCGAGCCGTTCGACGAGCGGGCCGAGCGCCGCCATCTTCGCCGCCACCGCGGTGTAGTCGCGCTCGACGACGGTGAGGCCGGGCATGGTGGCGCCGGGGACGGGCTCGCACTCGCCGGCCCGCCAGTCCAGGTCGGTGCCGCCGGGCTGCGCGGTCTCGCCGGGGGTGTCGTGCTGGAACGGGGTGGCGACCAGGTCGTGGCGGGTGCCGAGGTGGTCGCGGGCCAGTTCGCTGAACCGCGCGGCGATCGCGTGGAAGGCGTCGAAGTCGGAGCGGGCCTGCCAGGGCGGGTCGACGGCGGGGGCGAAGGAGTGCACGTAGGGGTGCATGTCGGTGGAGGACAGGTCGTGCTTCTCGTACCAGGTGGCGGCGGGCAGCACGACGTCGGACAGCAGGGTGGAGGAGGTCATCCGGAAGTCCAGCGAGAGCAGCAGGTCGAGCTTGCCCTCGGGGGCCTCGGGGTGCCAGCGGACGTCGCGCGGGCGGGTGTCCTCGCCCGCCTCCCGGGCGCGCAGCGAGGAGTGGGTGCCCAACAGGTGCCTGGTGAAGTACTCGGCGCCCTTGGCGGAGGAGCCGAGCAGGTTGGCCCGCCAGAGGGTCATCACCCGGGGCCAGTTGGCGGGGGCGTCCGGGTCCTCGCAGGCGAACCCCAGCCGCCCGGCGCGCAGTTCCGCGACGACGTGGTCCTTCGGGTCGACGCCCAGGGCGCGGGCCTCGTCGGCGAGGTCGAGCGGGTTGCGGTCGAAGGTCGGGTAGGAGGGCATCCAGCCGAGGCGGGCGGAGCGCGCCAGCAGGTCGACGGTGGCCAGGCCCCGGAAGCGGCCGGTGCCCAGCGGGGAGGCGAGGACGTCGGCGGGGTAGGTGTCGTAGCGCCACTGGTCGGTGTGCAGGTAGAACCAGCCGGTGCCGATCGCCTGCCGGGGCGGGCGGGACCAGTCGCCGGCGCCGGCCAGGGTCGCCCAGCCGGTGACCGGCCGGCACTTCTCCTGGCCGACGTAGTGCGCCCAGCCGCCGCCGTTGCGGCCCTGGCAGCCGGTGAGGGCGAGCAGGGCGAGGAAGGTGCGGTAGATCGTCTCAGAGTGGAACCAGTGGTTGGTGCCGGCGCCCATGAGGATCATGCAGCGGCCCCCGGACTCCTCCGCGGTGCGCGCGAACTCCCGGGCCACCCGGACGGCCTGGGCGGCCGGCACCGAGGTGTGGCGCTCCTGCCAGGCGGGCGTGCCGGGGGTCTCCGCGTCCTCGTAGGAGTCCGGCCAGCGGCCCGGCAGACCGGCGCGGCCCACCCCGTACTGGGCG
This sequence comes from Kitasatospora sp. NPDC056327, assembly GCF_042261735.1. Taxonomy (NCBI): domain Bacteria; kingdom Bacillati; phylum Actinomycetota; class Actinomycetes; order Kitasatosporales; family Streptomycetaceae; genus Kitasatospora; species Kitasatospora sp. NPDC056327. The sequence continues at coordinate 19,952 of NZ_JBHJRC010000028.1, forward strand.
AGCAGGAGGTCGAAGACGGTGGTCACCAGCGGGCCGGTCCCGTCGAGGCGCAGGGCGGGCACGCCCCGGTGGACGGTCTCGCCGCGCCCCTGGCCGTGCTCGCCGCCGTCGGTGTCGAAGCGCGGGAGCAGCACCCCGACGGGCGTGGCGGCCGGGTCGCCGTGCAGGGTGAGGCGGGGGCGCAGGCCCTGGAGGTCGAGGTTCCAGCGTCCCTCGCCGGAGCCGGTCCAGCGGAAGCCGAGCGAGCCGTTGGGCACGGCGGGGCGGCCGGTCGCCTCGTCGAGGACGGCGAGCTTCCACTCGGCGCCCTCGCCGGTGTCGCCGAGGTCGGCCGCGCGGAGGAACTTCGCGGGGACGTACCCGCCGTCCCGCTCGGTCAGGGTGACCAGGAACGGCAGGTCGGTGAAGCGGCGGACGTAGTCGTCGAAGAACGGGGTGGTCCGGTCGACGAAGAACTCCCGCAGGATCACGTGGCCCATCGCGAGGGCGAGCGCGCCGTCGGTGCCCGGATGGGGGTGCATCCACTCGTCGGCGAACTTGGTGTTGTCCGCGTAGTCCGGGGAGACGGCCACCACCTTCTGGCCCCGGTAGCGGGCCTCGGCCATCCAGTGGGCGTCCGGGGTGCGGGTGACGGGGACGTTGGAGCCCCACATCATCAGGTAGGCGGCGTCCCACCAGTCCCCGGACTCCGGGACGTCGGTCTGGTCGCCGAACACCTGCGGGGAGGCCACCGGCAGGTCCGCGTACCAGTCGTAGAAGGAGAGCATCGCCGCGCCGATGAGGGAGTGGAAGCGCGCCCCGGCGGCGTGCGAGACGATCGACATCGCCGGGATCGGGGAGAAGCCGGCGATCCGGTCCGGCCCGTGCCGCTTGACGGTGTGCACGTGCGCGGCGGCGACGATCTCCACCGCCTCGTCCCAGCTCGTCCGCACCAGGCCGCCCTTGCCGCGGGCCTGCTGGTAGGCGCGGCGGCGCCGCGGGTCGTCCTGGATCTCCGCCCACGCCAGCACCGGGTCCCCCAGCCGGGCGCGCGCCTCCCGGTACAGCTCCAGCAGGACGCCGCGCACGTACGGGTAGCGGACCCTGGTGGGCGAGTAGGTGTACCAGGAGAAGGCGGCACCGCGCGGGCAGCCGCGCGGCTCGTACTCGGGGCGGTCGGGGCCGACGGAGGGGTAGTCGGTGGCCTGGGTCTCCCAGGTGATGATGCCGTCCTTGACGAAGACCTTCCAGCGGCAGGAGCCGGTGCAGTTGACGCCGTGGGTGGAGTGGACGACCTTGTCGTGGCTCCAGCGGTCCCGGTAGAAGGCGTCTGCCGCCCGGCCGCCGGTGCGGTGGACGCTGTGCAGGTCGGGCGCGGGGGTGCCGGGGCGGAAGAAGCGGCCGGCCCGGAGGAAGGCGGCGCCGGGCTCGCTCGTCGGGGCGGTGGGCGGCGGGGCGGTCCGTGCCGGGCCGCCGGGCGGTGGACCGGTCGGCGGCGGCGCGGCCCCGGATCCGTTCGTCGGTTCCCGCACGTGGCACCCTCCGTCTCCGGGCCGGACCGTGTGCCCATCGAAACCGCGCGCCCGCGCCGCCGCATCCGGACGGGACCTCCCGGGTGACCCCGCTCCCCCGACCGCCCCGGTCCGGCGGTCCCGGCTGGCCGGAGCGGGGTGCGGGCGGTCCGATGGAGCCATGGCAGCCAGGCACAAGCGCAGCGGCCCGCGGTGGGACGCCGTCCCGCCGGCCACCGGAGCGGCCGTGATGGCGACCGGCATCATCTCGATCGGCTTCCACCTCGCCGGGTTCGACGCCCTGTCGATCGCGGACCTCTGGATCGCCGGGCTGCTCTGGCTGCTGCTCGCGCTGGCCTTCGTCGCGCTGCTGGTCGGCGACCGGCGCGGCTGGACGGCCCGGTCGCAGACCCCGCCCGCGCTGACCGCGGTGGCCGCGACCACGGTGCTCGGCGTCCGCCTCGACCAACTGGGCTGGACGGGCGGGGCGGTGGCCCTGCTCACGGTCGCCGCCGTGGCCTGGCCGGTGCTGCTCACGGCCGTCCTGCGCCACCTCGGGCGGCGGCTGCCTGGCGCGGCCTTCCTGATCTGCGTCGCCACCCAGGGCCTGGCCGTGCTCGCCGCGACCCTCGCCCCGCACACCGCCGACTGGCTCGCCTGGGCGGCCCTGCCGGTCTTCGTGCTGGGCCTGGTGCTCTACGTGGACGCGCTGCTGCGCTTCGACCCCGGCCAGGTGACGGCGGGGGCCGGCGACCACTGGGTGGCGGGCGGCGCCGTGTCGATCTCCGCGCTCGCCGCCTCCAAACTGCTCGCCTCCGGGGTGTGGAGCGGGGGCGCGCACACCGTGCTGCGCGTGGTCACCCTGGTGCTGCTCGGGCTCGCGCTCGCCTGGTACGCGGTACTGGCCACCGCCGAGGTGATCCGGCCGCGCCTGCGCTACGACCTGCGCCGCTGGTCGACGGTCTTCCCGCTCGGCATGACGGCGGTGGCCTCGCTGTCGGCCTCGGCCGCCGCCCGGGTGGACGGGCTGGAGCCGCTGGGGCGGGCCCTGCTGTGGGTCGCGGCGGTGGTGTGGCTGTTCACCGCCTTCGGCGCTCTGCGCCGGGTGGGGCGCGGATCCGGCCGGGCCGCCGGCACTGCCGCCGGGCCCGCGGGGGCCGTCCCGGCGCGGGAGGACTGACGGCCCGGCGGCGCGGGAGGAGCAGCGGCACGGGAGGAGCAGCGGCACGGCGGCTCCCTGCGTGAACCACCCGTCCGGTCACGCGTGCACCGGGAGCCGTCCGCCGCCGGTCGCGTCGACGGCATGCGTCGACGGCGTGCGTCGGCGCCGGTGCCGTCGCGCCCGGGGCCGAACCCGCCCGCCCGGACCCACCGCACCGCCCCGCACCGGCCGCCCACACCTGCCGCCCGCCCCGTCACCCGCCCACCGGGAACCGTCCAGCCGTCACGTCGAAGGCGTGCGTCACCACCGGCACCGTCCCCGGGAGCAGCAGGGCGCGGGCCGCCTCCTCGTCGCGGCGGTCGCCGGCGGTGAGCCGCCCGGCGTGCTGCGCCAGGTGCTCCGTCCAGGACGGGACCAGGTACGTCTCGACGAACCGCTCGGGCTCGCCGCCGTCCTGGTAGAGACCCCAGGTGAGCGCCCCGGTACGGCGGCGCGAGCCGGCCACCCGGCGCATCCGTGCGGCGAAGGCGGTCCGGTGCTCCGGCGCGACCCGGTGGACGACGGTGACCAGGACCGGCCCGTCCGCGCCGCCCGGTTCGACCGCCAGGGGCGGTACCGGCCAGTGGGCGGAGGGCGTCGGGTCGACCCCGTCGGCGTCGTGCAGCGGCAGCCGCAGGGCCGCCGCCGCCCCGGCCAGCAGCAGGGCGCCGGCCGCCAGCAGCGCGGTGGTCGTCCCGGGACCGTCCGACAGCACGCCCCACAGCGGCGCCGTCACCGCCTGGCCGCCCTGGAACACCAGGAGGTGGACGGCCAGGGCGCGGGCCCGCACCCAGCCGGGCAGCCGGGTCTGCACCGCCGCGTTCAGGGTGGACAGCACCACGATCCAGGCCACCCCGGCGGGCAGCAGCACGAGACCGACCAGCCAGGGGACGCGGACCGTCGCGAGCACCGCCAGCACCCCGGCGAGCACGAGCGTGCCCGCGGTCAGGGTGCCGTCGGCGCCGAGCCGGCGGCGCAGCGCCGGCAGCGCGAACGCCCCGCCCACCGCGCCGACGCCGACCGCACCCAGCAGCAGTCCGTAGCCGCCCGGGCCGAGGCCGAGCGACCGGCGCGCGACCAGTGGCAGCAGCGCCCAGAGCGCGCCCGCGCCGGGCACGAACAGCGCGGTGCGGAGCAGCACCCGCCGCACGCCGGGCGCGTTGCGCACGTAGCGGCGGCCCGCCTGGACGGCGGCGAGCAGGCCCTCCTCGCGCGCCCCGCCCCGGCCCCCGGACCGACCGCCGGACGAGCCGCCCGTCGGGCCGCCGGGTCCGCCTTCGGGCACCGGTCCGCGCCAGCGCTTCAGGACGAGCGCGACGCCGAGGAAGGAGGCGGCGTTGAAGGCGAAGACCCAGCCCGCTCCGGCCGCCGCGACCACCGCGCCGCCGATCGCCGGCCCGACCGCGCGCGCCGTGTTCATGCTGACGGCACCGAGCGCCGCCACCTGACCCAGCTGTCGGCGGTCCACCAGCGAGGGCTGGACGGCCTGCCAGGCCGGGCCCATCACGGCGGTGCCGCAGCCGAGCAGGAAGGTCAGGGCGAGCAGCGGCCCAGGTGTCAGCGCACCGGCGAACGCCAGCACCGCGAGGGCGGTGGCGACGGCGGCCATCGCGGCCTGGGCGGCGAGCAGCACCGCGCGGCGGTCGTGCCGGTCGGCCAGGACGCCGGAGGGCAGGGCGAGCAGCACGACGGGCAGGCTCGCGGCGGTCTGCACCAGAGTCAGCAGCGCGGCGTCGTGCCCGACCAGCAGCCACTGGGCACCGACGGTCTGCATCCAGCCGCCGACGTTGGAGACGAGTTGCACGATCCACAGGGCGCGGAAGACCCGGGACGTGAGCGGGGCCCACGCCGAGTCGTCCGCCGGGCGTCGGGCGGGGGTAGTCGCTGTGCTCATGGTGGTCCGTCGCTGGGTGGGGGCGGTTCGGGTGCCGCCGCCCGCTCCCGGCGGACCGGTGGGCAACGGCACGACGGACGCTAGGCCCGGCCGGGCCCCTGCACGCGCCCGGGCGTGCACGGCCGATGGCCCCGCAGCGCACGGAGGGGCCGCCACGCCGGGCGCCGGACGTGCGGCGGGCCCGGCAGGCGGCGGGCCGTCACCCCCGGGGCCGATGGACGCGGTACCGGGGCGGCGGGGGCCGCCCGATCCCGGGGCCGGACGCCTACGGGGCCGGAAGCCTCCGGGCCGCCCGCGTCTACCGGGCCGGGGCCGGGCGGACCGGGTGCTTGCTCAGGATGGACACCCGGTTGAAGGAGTTGATGGTGATCGCCACCCAGATCACCGCGGAGATCTCCTCCTCGCCCAGGACCGCGCGCGCCACCCCGTATGCGGCGTCCTGGAGCGCGGCGTCCGCCGGGGAGGTGGTCGCCTCGGCGAGCCCCAGTGCGGCGCGCTCGTGCTCGGTGAACACCTCGGTGTCGCGCCAGGCCGCCAGCACGCCGAGGCGCTGGGACGTCTCGCCCTCGCGGATCGCGGCCCTGGTGTGCACGTGCAGGCAGTAGGCGCAGCCGTTGATCTGCGACACCCGGAGGTTGACGAGCTCGATCAGCCGCCGGTCCAGCCCCGCGGCGGCCGCCGCCTCGCGCGCCGCCTCGGCGGCGGCCAGCAGGGCCTTGTAGGCACCGGGGCTCTGCTTGTCGACGAACACCCGCCGGTCCGCCGGGACCACCGTCACATCACTCACCTGGACTCCTTGGGCCGATCCTGCTGTCGCCCGCCACTCTGTCACGCCCCGGCCCCCGGCCCCGACCCCGACCCCGGCACTCTGGCGGCACCGGGGGCGGCGGCCGGACCTTCCGCAGCGGGATCCCCGGCCCGGGCGGCGCGCCCCGGGACGGGCCGGAGCCGAGACGGTAGTAATGGAAGGCGGGGACCGGACCAGCGACGCGGAGGCCGTACATGCCGACGATTCAGCCGATCGAGCAGCAACTGCGCGACCTGCGGGCGGAGTTGACCCCGGCATCGGAAGCGCCCCCCGCCGTGGTCACGGAGTTCGCGGCGGGGCGGGGGCGACTGGCGACGCTCGCCGTCCTGGCGGCGCAGCAGGGCCGGGTCATCGTGTCCGACCGGAACAGTCTGCAACTGCTGGCCGCCCGGTCCACGGAGGCCCCACTGCGGCGGTGGTTCGCCGGGCTGGCCGACGGCGAGGGCGCCGCGCTGCGGACGCTGCCCGCCCTGGCGGACGCGTGCGGGCCGGCGGCCGGCCCGGAACCGCTGGCGGGGTGCCAGGCCTACCCGTCCTACCTGGCGTGGCTGGCGCTGAACGGCCGGCCGCCCGGGGTCGCGGCGGCGCTGGTCGCCAACTTCGCGGCCTGGGGCGGCTACTGCGCGACCCTGGCCGCGGCGCTGCGGCGGTTCCACGGTTTCGGGGAGGAGGCCTGCGCGTTCTTCGACTTCTTCGCGCAGCCCCCCACCGGTCTGGAGCGGGCGGCGGCCGAGGCGCTGGGACCGGAGGGGCTCTCCGGTCCGGACCTCGCCGCCGCCCGCGAGTACGGCCGGCTGCTGCAGGCCTACGAGCGGCTCTTCTGGAGCACGCTCGCCGGGCTGCCGCCCGGTGGGTCGCACTCCTGAGGTCAGGCCTGCCAGTGCGGCTTGCCGCTGACCATCCGGCAGGTGATCACCCGGCCGCCCGCCTCGTGGGTGCTCCTGCCGAGGTCGGCCTCGCGGCAGAACTGACCGGCCTTGTAGCAGTTTCCGGCGTTGGACTTGATCTCGCAGTCGCCGGTGGCGGCGGGCTTGCTCTCGGCGGGCGCGGGGTCGGGGTCGGCCGGCGGCTGGACGGGCGTCGGCGTCGTCCTGGGGGCCGGCGTGGCCTTCGTGGGCGTCGGCTGCGCCTTGGGGGTGGTCACCGGCGCGGCCGGGGCGGTGGGCTTGACCGGCTGGGCGGCCGACGGCTCCGGCACCGTGGTCGGCACGGGTGCGACGGTGGCGGGCGCGGGCGCCGGGGGCGGCGTCTGCACCGGCGTGCTCTCCGGCGTGACCGCGGGAGTGGGCGCCTGATCGGGTGCGGCCGGCGTGGGTGCGGTGGTGACCGCGGCGGCGGGCGTGGAGACCGCGGAGGTGGCGGTGTCACCCGTCGTGGGGTCACAACCGGTCAGTGCGAGGCCGACCGTGAAGACGAGTCCGGCGACGGCGGCCAGACCGCGACGGCCGCCGCGCATCCGTGAAGACATGGACGTGAACACTCCGTTCCGCTTGAAAGAGGTTCGTGAGTCAACCAGATCCGTCACACGATCTGTCCATACTTCAAGCACTTGTAAGCAGATCGAGATCTGGCGATCACGGAACGTCGATCAACGGACCGATGTGATCACCTACCGCCAAACCCGGTCACGGCCGCTCGGGATTCCCGGCAGTCTCACGGCCTCACGGCCTCACGGCGCCATTGCCTCACGGCGTCACGGGGATGTTGGTCAGACCGGCCGTCGCCCGGGTCACGGTGTTGGACGCGTACACCACGTTGGGCCGGCCCGCGCAGGCGGAGACCGAGGTGATCCGGATCGCGTAGGCGCCGACGCCGCCGAGGTCCGAGGTGTTGCCGCGCCACACGTTCCCGCACCCGTTCGGGAAGGACGGGGTGGTGGCGGGATTGTGGGTCTCGTACCCGTTGGCGAAGGTGCCGGGGGCGGCGAAGGTCCCCCGGTTGTCCTCGACGAGGTAGCCGCTGCCCTTGACGTCCACCCAGGAGTCGGCGGAGTTCTCACCGCTGATGCCGCGCCCGTCGAAGGTGTTGCCCCGGATCGTGCCGCCCGAGGTGCCCTCCTTGACGTCGATCCCCTCGGCCGTCACGTAGGGGCCGATCCGGTTGTTCTCCACCAGCACCCGGTCCGAACGGTCCGCGCCGCCGGTGTTGCCGTGGCATCCCCAGTTGGAGTTCGCCGAGCCGAGGTAGACCCCCTCGCCGTAGGCCGGCTGGACCCGGCCGGTGTACTCCACGACCGAGTTGCGCAGCACCCCGTCGGCCGAGGAGCGGCGGAAGTGCACGCCCTCGTCCTCGATGTGGTGCACGTACAGGCCGTCGATCACCACGTGCGGCGAACCGTCCAGCACCACGCCCTTCTTGGAGTCCCTGACGGTGAACCCGGTGAGGTTCCAGTACGGCGCCCCGGCGAGCCAGAGCCCGTAGCCGGAGTCCCACCCCGGGGTCGGCGCCGGACAGGACGGCGCGGACCCGGACGGGCCGTCGTTGACCAGGACGGCGGTGCGCGGCCCGGTGAGCGTGACGGGCTCCGCGGCCGTGCCGGCCCGCTGCGCGACGAAGGAGCCGCGGTACTCGCCGGGCGCCAGCCGGATCGTCCGCCCCGGCACGGCCGCCGCCAGCGCGGCCCGCAACTGGGCGGCGGTGGAGACGTCCACGGTCTGCGCGGCCGGGGCGGTGGATCCGGCGAACGCGGGAGCGGCGGGGGCGAGCAGGGCCGCCACGGCAACGGCGGCGGTGAGAGCGGAACGCGGGTGCACCGGACCTCCAGGGGTACGACGGTGATCTGGTAAGGATTCCTTACTTGATTCCCTCCGCCGCCGCCCCTCACTCCCCCGGGACCGGCCGCCCTCCGCGGGGGCCGTCGCAGCGCCGGCCGGCCGCGGCGAGGGCGCTCCGCCGGATGAGGCCGACACCCGGGCGGATCAGGACCCAGTAGGCCGCGAACCGGCGCCGGGCGCGGGCATCGGTCCCCTGGATCCGGGTCTCGGTCACCAGCCGCGAACCGGTGCCGTGCGCGATCACCTCGTGGGAGATCACCGCCTTCGCATAGCCGGGCGCGCCGAAGGCCAGGAAGCCCTCGCCGTCCCGCAGCGGCGCCGGCTCCTGCGGGACCGGGCTCCAGAAGCGGGCGACCCGGCCCAGCACCAGGATCCGGCCGGGCTCCTCGGCCAGCGTCACCCAGCGGTCGCCCCGACGGAACAGGTCGGCCAGCGGCACGGACCGGTCGAGCAGGTCCGGACCCCTGCCGCGCAGCCGGGAGGGCAGCGTCCGCAGCGCCAACAGCACACGGGGGAGCGGGAGATCGGCCAGCGTCACCGCGTTCAGCGCCGCCCACACCTCCTGCGGCGGCGCCGCGAGGGTGATGCCGTGGACCGTGCGGTGGCCGTAGGCGGGCAGGAACCGGTCGAGCGTCTCGTCCATCGGGAGCCTTTCCGGTTCCGGGTTCGATGACGGGGATCGGGGGCACCCCGGCGCCACCGATCCCCGGCCCGCCCGGCGAACCGTGCGGCGGCGACCAGCATCCCCGGCCGGCCTCCCCTCCCACCAGCCCCTGGAGGCCGAACACCATTGCTACTGAAGGGGGTTGACAGTAGGAGTCCGACCCTCCACCCCTGCCCCTCCCGCCCAGCTCCCTCCGCCCCGGCCCCTCCACCCCGGGCTCCGCCCGGCGGACCGGCTCCCCCCGGCTCCCCCGCGCACCCCCGTGGGACCGGGTCGCATCAGGTGACGGCGAGTGCGCCCGCGGGGCAGGTGCCGACGGCGAGACGGACGGCCGGGTGCGCCTCCCGCGGCGGGTCGGCGTCCAGCAGGACGACGAGGCCCTCGTCCTCGTCCTGGTCGAACACCTCCGGGGCGATCAGGGCGCACATCCCGGCGCCGATGCAGCGGGTTCGGTCCGCGTGCGGTTCCATGCGGCTCAGTCCTCGCCCCAGGCCACGGGCAAGCGGTGCACGCCGTAGATGTTCATGTTCGTGCGCAGCGGCACCTCCTCGGCCGGCACGGCGAGCCGCAGCGTCGGGAACCGCTCGAACAGGGCGGGCAGCGCGACCGTCAGCTCGACGCGCGCGAGCTGCTGCCCCAGGCACTGGTGGATGCCGTGACCGAAGCCCAGGTGTCCGGTCGCCCTGCGGCCCAGGTCGAGGGAGTCGGGATCGGGGAAGCGCTCCGGGTCGCGGTCGGCCGCCTGCAAGGAGAGGGTGACGCTCTCCCCCGCCCTGATCAGCCGGCCCGCCAGCTCGACCTCCTCCAGCGCGGACCTGACGCCGGTGTGGGCGACCGTCAGATAGCGCATCAGCTCCTCGACGGCCTGCGGCGCCAGGGCCGGGTCCCTGCGCAGCGCCTCGGCCTGGGCCGGGTTCTCAAGCAGGGCGAACGTGCCGTGGGCGATCATGTTCGCGGTGGTGTCGAGCCCGGCGGCGAGCAGGAAGCCTCCGAGGCCGACGAGTTCCCCGTCGGTGAGGCCGGAGTCGCGGGCGAGGTCACCGAGCAGGTCGTCGGTGGGCTCCGCGCGTTTGGCGGTGACGAGTTCCGCCATGTACCGCTCCAGCCCGGTCATCGCGGCGTACCGCTCCTCCGGCGCCGCGTCCGCGGTCAGGATGGTGTCGGCGTGCCCCTGGAAGCGCTCCCGGTCGGCATAGGGCACACCGAGCAGTTCACAGATCACCACCGCGGGGATCGGCCGGGCGAACACCTCGACCAGGTCGGCGCCCGGACCCCTGCGCTCCATCGCGTCCAGGCACTCGGCGGTGACCTCCTCGACCCGCTCGGTCAGCAGGCGCATCCGGCGGACGGTGAACCGGCCCGCCAGGAGCCGCCGGTAACGGGTGTGCTCCGGGGCGTCCATCCCGGTCATGTCGCCGACGGGGGCGGGCGGCAGCGGCTCCTCGGGGCCACCGGGGAACGGATGGTGCAACAGCTCGTAGCGGGAGCTGAAGCGGGGGTCGGCCAGGATCGCGCGGACCACGGAGTGACCGGTGGCCAGCCAGCCGGCATGGCCGTCCGGGTAGGTCATCCGCGCCAGCGGATCGCGTTCGCGCAACTCCGCCAACCCGGCAGGCGGGTCGAAGGGACACCCGGCGGCACGCCGGGTGGGGACCGTCACCGGCGGGACGGCCGCGCGGGCACCTGCCGCGCGGCCGTCGGCCGAGGAGCCGTCGGTGGAGCGGTGAGCGGTCGAGCGGTGAGCGGTCGAGGGGTCGTGCACCATGGGACCCTCCAGCGGGGAGCGACGTGCGGCCTGTCGCGGGCGAAATGGCACCATCGGCACCACAGATGGCGCCATCGCCCCACGGCGACGACACCACCACTCACCGGGCGGAACCGCCCACCCGGAAATCGCCCGCACACGCGGACGTCCACCCGGGCGACCGCCCCCGGAGAGCGCCCGCACGGGCCATCATGATGCCGCCATGGCACCATGGCAAGTCATTATTGGCACCGAATGACGCCACCGCGACATCGGCACGGCGCCGGCACGGCGCCGGGCGCCAGAACCCCGGCCGCGCCCGCCCGGACACCCCGCACCGGCACCCCGGAGCAACCGCCGGACCGGCCCCCGAACCGGCCCTCCCCCCTCGGTCAGTCCACCAGGGCCGAGCGGCGCTCGAAGATCTCGGGACGGGCACGGTCGAGAGCCGTGGCGACGGCACCGAGCAGGACGGCCTCCTCGCCGAGCCGGCTCGGCGCGAGGGTGGGCCGCATGGGGCTGAGGCGGTACAGCGCCTCGCCGAGCGGTTCGAGCAGCAGGTCCGCGCTGGCCCCGATGCCACCGCCCAGCACGATCAGGTCCGGGTCGAGGACGGCCGACAGCACCGCGAAGGCGTAGGCGAGCTGACCGGCCGCCCGCTGCACGGCGGCGGTGGCGACCGGATCGCCCGCCCGGGCCGCGTCGAAGACCTCCTTGGCCGTGACCGGACCGGTCATGCCGAGGTCGAGCGCGGTGCGGACGACGGCGTCCGCCGCGGCGGCCTGCTCGACGGTGCCGCCCGGGGTGCCGTCGGGGTGCGGCGGGAGCGGGACCAGACCCACCTCGCCGAGCGCACCGTGCGCGCCGACCAGCGGCTCGCCGTCCTTGACCACCCCCACCCCGAGCCCCGTGCCGACCAGCACGTAGGCGAACATCCGGCTGCCGCTCCCCCGACCGGCCCCCGTGGTGTACTCGCCGAGCGCGGCGAGGTTGGCGTCGTTGCCGACGGTGATCGTGGTCTCCAGCCCGGCCGCTATGCGGTCGAACAGGCCGGGTCTGCCCCAGCCGGGCAGGCTGGTGGCGTACCGCACACCGCGCCGGGCCTCGTCCCAGACGCCGGGCGTGCCGATCACCGCGTGGACGATGTCCGCGGCCGCGACGCCGGCCTCGGCGGTGGCCTCCCGCGCGGCGGCCACCACCGCGTCGGCCACCGCGTCGGCGGTGCGCCCCTGGTTGGGGATGTTCCGGCGGGCCACGACGTCCCCGGCGAGGTCGGCGACCGCGACCCGCAGCCGGGCCCGGCCGATGTCGACACCGAGTACGTGTCCGGCGAGCGGGTCGGGCTCGTAGAGGACGGCGGCGCGCCCGCGCTCGGGGATGAAGCGCCCGGCCTCGCGGGCCAGTCCGGCCTGTTCGAGGGCGGCCAGGGCGGCGGAGACGGTGGGCTTGGACAGGCCGGTGTCACGGGCGAGTTGGGCGCGCGAGGACGGGCCGCCGAGGCGCAGCCGTTCGAGCAGCAGCCACTCGTTGTTGCTGCGCAGCCGCTGCCGGTTCCACGGCTGCGCCGGCGCCGGGCCCGGCGGAACGGTGGTCGGCAGCTCGTCGCTCATGCGGGTCCTCCGGTCTGGGGCGCGGTCCCGGGGCACGCCGGTGCCCCGGCGCCCGGGCCCTGGGCATCAAGCCAGTATGACCGGTCGTCACAGCGCTCACCGGAGGGTTCTCGCCCGCGGTCGGACGGCGCCCGGGGAGGGAGGGAGTAGGGGCGGCAGGGGCGGTGGGACGTCACGCTCCTCTTGCCACTCTCAACGTATAGCGCACGGGGGGCCTTGCCGCAAGGCCCTGGTCCTGGCGCACAATCGTCGGCCTGAGCCGGAACCAGCCCACCCGGGAGTATGCGAAGTGCACCAGCTTGCGTCGGACGCCAGGACCGGATCCGCGGCCGTGAACCCCGTGACCACCAGCGTGTTCGATCTTCCCGACCGCCTCGCGCCCAAGGCCGACCCCGCGTTGACCGCCCAGGACGAACGGCACTTCGCGGCCGTCGCGAAGAGCCTGGAGCAGGCGGTCGCCGAGACCTCCGGCCGCCTCGACGCCGCCCGCCGGGCACCCGGGGGCGCCGGGCGGGCCGCGATGGACCGCGACCTGGAGGTCCACCGGCTGACCGGCCGTCTGCGCGCCCTGCGCCGCTTCGGCCTCGACCTGTGCCTCGGGCGCATCGTCCCCGCGCACGGGGCCACCGACGGGACCGCGAACGGCACCGGCACCGGAGAGGGGACCGGGGTGGGGACCGCCACCGGCGACGACGACAACGGCGGGCCGGTCTACATCGGCCGCCTCGGCCTCACCGACAGCGAGGGCCGCCGGCTGCTGCTCGACTGGCGCTCGCCCGCAGCCGCACCGTTCTTCGCCGCGACCCACGCCGACCCGATGGGCCTGGCCAGCCGCCGCCGGTACCGCTGGACGAACGGCCGGATCACCGACTACTGGGACGAGGTGTTCGCCGCCGAGGGCCTCGAAGGGCACGCCGCCCTCGACGACCAGTCGGCGTTCATCGCCACCCTGGGCGGCAGCCGCTCGGCGCGGATGCGCGACGTGCTCGCCACCATCCAGGCCGACCAGGACGCCGTCGTGCGGGCCGGTTCGCGCGGCGCCCTGGTGGTCGACGGCGGTCCGGGCACGGGAAAGACGGTGGTCGCCCTGCACCGCTCCGCCTACCTCCTCCACTCCGACCCGCGGCTCGGCCACCGCCGCGGCGGCCTCCTGTTCGTCGGCCCGCACCAGCCCTACCTCGACTACGTCGCCGATGTGCTGCCGAGCCTCGGCGAGGAGGGCGTGCGCACCTGCACCGTGCGGGACCTGGTCCCGGAGGGCGCGGGCGCGCCGGCCGAGAGCGACCCGGAGGCGGCCCGGCTGAAGGCGTCCGCGGACATGGTCCGGGCGGTGGAGAAGGCGGTGCGGATCTACGAGGAGCCGCCCACCGAGGGGATGGCCGTCTCCACCGACTGGGAAGACCTCTGGCTGAGCGCCGAGGACTGGGCCGAGGCCTTCGGGGCCCCCGACCCGGGCACCCCGCACAACGAGGCGCGCGAGCAGATCTGGGCGGAGCTGGCCGAGATCCTGCTGGCCAAACTGGACGGCGGCGAGGACATCCCGGTCGAGACCTTCCTGCGTTCGCTGCGCCGGGACGGCGACCTGGTCGACGCCCTCCACCGCGCCTGGCCGCTGCTGGAGGCCGCCGACCTGGTCGGCGACCTCTGGACGGTGCCCGCCTACCTGCGGCTGTGCGCGCCGTGGCTCGCCCCCGAAGACGTCCGCCGCCTGCGGCGCGCCGACCCCCGGGCCTGGACGGTGTCCGACCTGCCGGTCCTGGACGCGGCCCGGCGGCGGCTCGGCGACCCGGAGACCGCCCGGCGCAGGCGCCGCCAGGACGCCGCCCTCGCCGCCGAACGGGAGCGGATGGCGGAGGTCATCGGCGACATCCTCGCCGCCGACGACGACGGCGAGGGCGCGGTCACCATGCTGCGCGGCCAGGACCTGAAGGACACCCTGGTCGACGGGGGCGCGCTGCCCGCCGAGGACCCGGACCGGCTGGCCGGGCCGTTCGCCCACGTCGTCGTCGACGAGGCCCAGGAGCTGACCGACGCCGAGTGGCAGATGCTGCTGGCGCGCTGTCCGTCCCGGAGCTTCACCATCGTCGGGGACCGGGCCCAGGCCCGGGACGGCTTCGCCGAGTCCTGGCAGGAGCGGCTGGCGAGGATCGGCATCGACCGGAGCGAGGTTGCCTCGCTGAGCGTCAACTACCGCACGCCGGAGGAGGTCATGGCGGAGGCCGAGCCGGTGATCCGGGCCGCCCTGCCGGACGCCAACGTGCCCACGTCGGTGCGCCGCAGCGGGGTTCCGGTCACCCACGGGTCGGTCGCGGAGCTGGACGGCGTGCTGGACGGCTGGCTCCGGGAGCACGCCGAGGGGACGGCGTGCGTGATCGGCGACGCGGCGTTCACGGCGGCGTTCACGGCCCCGGCCGCGGGGAGCCCCGGGGCGGACCGGATCCGCGCCCTCACGCCGGAGCTGGCGAAGGGGCTGGAGTTCGACCTGGTCGTCCTCGTCGACCCGGCCTCGTTCGGCGAGGGGGTGGCGGGTGCGGTGGACCGGTACGTGGCGATGACCCGCGCGACCCGGCGGCTCGTGGTCCTCACCCCCGCCTGACCGGACCGCCGCCGGGTCGCGCGACGACCTCCGGCGCGTCCGCTCCCGGGCCGGGCGCACTACCGCAATCGCGGCGAAGGGTCAAACATTCACCCCTTCCCGGGCGAGCCGCGCCCCGGGGCGTGATCATGGGACCCATGCGGTCCCGGCACGACGGAGCAGGCGACGGCGGCACCCCCGCGAGCGCGGACGACACGGCGCTCACGGCGGCGGCCGCGGCGCTCGCCGGAAGCACCGCGGGCACCACGGACGGCGACGCCCCGGACCCGCTGCGTGAACTCCTCGACGTGCTCCCCACCGGGGTGGCCCTGCTCGACGCGGAGCTGCGCTGGCTCTACCTCAACACGGCGTTCGCCGAGGTCACCGGCGTGCGCCGGGCCGATCTGCTGGGCCGGCCGGTGGCGGGGACGGCGTTCGCGGGCACCGCCGGCACGCTGCGCCGCGTCCTGGCCGACGGACGCGACCGCGAGCGGACCGCAGGCGGGCCGGACGGGCCGGACGCCCCGGTGCCGACGGGCCTGCGGGTCCGCTACCGCGCGCTGACCGCCGGAGGACGCGTCAGCGGTGTGCTGGTGGTGGTGCCGGACGATCCCGACCCGGCCCGGGAGGCGCGCCGGGAGCTCGCGCAGGCCCGCCGGCGGCTGGCCCTGCTGGAGGACGCCGCCGAGCGGATCGGCACCACCCTGGACGTCGACACCACCTGCGCCGAGCTGGCCGCGTTCGCCGTGCCCCGGCTGGCCGAGCTGGCCACCGTCGACGTGCTGCCGCAGGACGCCCCCGACCGCGGCGGCCGGGCGACGGGGCTGCGCTTCCACCGGGCCGCGCTGCACTGCGCGGACGGCATCCGCCCTGCCGTCGGGGAGCTGGCCCGGCCCGGCGAGACGGTTCGCCACCGCGAGGGGTCGGTGGCGGCCCGGGCCCTGGCCTCCGGGGTCGCCGTGCTGATCGGGCCGCGCGCCGCCGGGGAACCGACCGGAGCCGCGGCCGACCCGGCCACCGCGGCCGCCTACCGGGCCGCCGGGGTGAACTCGCTGCTGGTGGTGCCGCTGACCGCGCGCGGCCGGCTCGCCGGGCTGCTGACGCTGGCCCGCACCGGGGCCTCCCCCGCCTTCGGGCCCGACGACGCGGTGCTGGTCGGCGACCTCGCCGCGCGGGCCGCCGCGGGCATCGACAACGCGCGCCGCTACAGCCGCTCGCAGGGCATCGCGCTCGACCTGCAGCGGGCCCTGCTCAGCGAGCCCCGCCGCCCCCACCAGAACCTCGGACTCGCCGCCCGCTACCGGCCGTCCGGCGCCAGCTCGGTGGTCGGCGGCGACTGGTACGAGATCGTCCGGCTGCCGTTCGGGCGGACGCTGCTGGTGATGGGCGACGTGATGGGCCACGGCGTCGAGGCGGCCGTCGACATGAGCGGCTACCGCTCCACGCTGCGCGACATCGCCGGCACGGACCTGCCGCCGCACCGGATCCTGCGCCAGTTGGACGCCGTCATCGCCGCCGACGAGTCCGCCCGCCCCGCCACCTGCCTGCTCGCCCTCGCCGACCCGGGCCGGGGCCGGTGGACCTTCGCCGGAGCGGGCCACCTCCCGCCCGCCCTGATCGCGCCCGGCCGGCCCACCGAACTGCTGCGGGTCCCGACCGGCCCGCCGCTCGGCACCGGGCTCGGCGGCTACGAACCGGTCACCCGCCGCCTGCGGCCGGACGAGACCCTGCTGCTCTACACCGACGGCCTGGTGGAACGGCGGGGCGAGGACATCGACACCTCGCTCGCCCGCCTCGCCGCCCTGCGCCTGCCCGCCACCGGGACGCTGGACGACCTGCTCGACGCCGTGCTGCACGCCCTCGGCCCGGCCCCCGGGACCCCGGCGGAGGACGACGTGGCCCTGCTGGCGGCGCGGCCCCGGGCGCGCTCCCGGACGTAGACCGCACCGGCTTCCCGACGCCCCGGTATCCCGACAAGCCGACATCCCGACAAACCGGCATCCCGACGCACCGCCACCCGACCGCGCCGAAGCGGCCCGGTCGGGCGCCGGGCAACGGTGCGCCCACGGACCGCACCGCCGCCGCCCCGCCCGGTTCCGCGCCCGGCGCGCCCGGCGGATGGCCGGAAGCCGCCGCGCTCCCCCGCCGCCCCGGAGGCTCCCGGACCACGCCGGTGCGGCCACCGCCACCGGGCCGAATCCGCTGCTCGGACGCCGTCCCTCCGGCGGGCCGGCGCACCGGCGGAACCGCCCGGCCGCCCCGGCCGGGGCGGCCGCGGCGTGGACCGGATCCGGTCGTTCCGCCGATCACGCTGCCAACCGGTCTGCCGGGCCCGACACTTGAGCCCGCAGCACGGGCCCCACCCGACCTGGGTCTGATGACGCGGCACCTCACGTTTCCACGTGTGCACCAACGTCATTGACGAGACAGGAGAATCCGGATGGCTCGCTCGCGCATTACCCGACCTGCGGCCCTCGCCGCCGCGGCGGCAACCGTCGTCCTCGTCGCGGGGACCGCCCCGGCGGCGGTGGCCGCCCCCGCCGACCGGCTGCCCGCGGCGCAACTGCTCCCGGTCCCGCAGGGGGCGCTGCACAGCCTCGTCTCGGGGCTGAACAGCGGCGGCACGGTGATCGGCCAGTACTTCCTGGAGGGTTCCGACGGTCCGCTCGCGGTCCGCTGGAAGGCCGGCCGCCCCGGCTACACCCGTCTGGCGCCGCTGCCCGGCGAGCAGTACAGCCGCACGAGCGCGCTCAGCGACTCCGGCACGGTGGTCGGACTGTCCTACAACAGCCTGCTCGCCTCCCACCCCGTCCGCTGGGCGCCCGACGGCACCCCGACGCCGCTGACGCTGCCCGCCGGGTCCAGCGGCGGCAACGCCTCCTCGGTCAACGACGACGGCGTGGCGGTCGGTGACGCCTTCGACGCGGGCAACCGCTACTCCCCGGTCCGCTGGCGGCCCGACGGCACCGGGACCGGCCTGCCGGCGCTTCCGGGCGACGACAGCGGGTCCGCCGCCGCGATCAACGACGCCGGCACGGCGGTCGGGTGGAGCGGCCGGCACGGCGCCGGCGGCACGGCGCACCCCGTGGTCTGGAACGCGGCGGGCCGGGTGCGCGCGCTCCCGCTCCCGGCGGGGATCACCGACGGCAAGGCGACCCGGATCACCGGGAACGGCGTGGTGCTCGGCCAGGGGCGGACCGCCGGGAACACCGAGTACGACCGGGTCCTGGTCTGGGCGGCCGACGGAACCGTCCGCGACGCCGGGTTCGGCCTGGCCCGCTCCGTCAACCGTCGGGGCACCGCCGTCGGCACCTCGCTCGAAGGCACCGTCTACGGCAACCCCGCCCGCTGGGCCGCGGACGGCACCCAGACGGTGCTCGCCAACCCGGCGGCCCCGGCCGGCGAGGCCCTGGGGGTCAACAACCGGGGCACCGCCGTCGGGTACGGCTGGCCTCCGGGCGACAACCCCGCGCTGGACAAGGCCCTGCTGTGGAAGCCCGACGGCACGGTCGTCCCGCTGCCGCCGTCGCCCCTCGGCCCCTACTCGGCGGCCACCTACGTCAACGACTCCGAGGTGATCGCGGGCGTCGCCGTCGGCACCGACGCGGCCGGCCGGGCTTCGGTCTGGCGCGCGGCGGTCTGGAAGCGCTGACACCCGCGCGAGCGGTCCGGCCGACGGGGAGGGCGCACCGCCGGCCGGGCCGTCCGGCTCTTAGCGCAGTCGCGGGCCCGGGCCGCGCCGGGCACCGCCGCCGCGGCCCCGCCGCCCGGGCGGGTCAGAGCTTGGCCAGGGCCTGCTCCAGGTCGGCCCAGAGGTCCTCGGTGTGCTCGATGCCGACGGCGATCCGCACGGTGCCGGGACCGATGCCGGCCGCCGTCAGCTCCTCGTCGGACAGCTGGCGGTGGGTGGTGCTGGCCGAGTGCAGGATCAGGGTGTGCACGCCGCCCAGCGAGGGGGCGAGCGAGGCCAGGCGGACCTCGCCGACGAAGGTGCGGGCGGCCTCCCGCCCGCCCGCCAGGTCGAAGGCGAACACCCCGCCCTGGCCGTCCGGGAGCAGCCGG
Organism: Kitasatospora sp. NPDC056327; assembly: GCF_042261735.1. Taxonomy (NCBI): domain Bacteria; kingdom Bacillati; phylum Actinomycetota; class Actinomycetes; order Kitasatosporales; family Streptomycetaceae; genus Kitasatospora; species Kitasatospora sp. NPDC056327. The sequence goes on from NZ_JBHJRC010000028.1 coordinate 38,774, forward strand.
CGGGCCAGCTCGTGGTCGGGGTGCCCGGGCAGCCCCGGGTGGTGCACGGTGCCGACCGCCGGGTGGGCCGCGAGCCGGCCGGCCAGGTCGAGCGCGGACGCGCAGTGCTGCCGGACCCGCAGGCCGAGGGTCTGCATCCCGCGCAGCGTCAGCCAGGCGGCGAACGGGTCGAGGGCGGCGCCGAGTTCCACCGAGTGGTGCCAGACCCGGTGGTACAGGTCGGCGTCGGCGAAGACGGCGACCCCGGCCAGCACGTCGGAGTGGCCGCCGAGGTACTTGGTGGCCGAGTGGATCACGATGTCCGCGCCGTGCTCGATCGGGCGGCAGAGCAGCGGGGTGGGGAAGGTGTTGTCCACCACGCTCAGCACACCGGCCTCGCGGGCGACCGCGATCAGGGCCGGCAGGTCGGTGACCCGGGCGACCGGGTTGGAGACTGTCTCCAGGTAGAGCAGCCGGGTGGTGGGCCGCAGTGCCTCCCGCACCTCCTCCGGGTCGTCACCGCCGACCCGGGTGACCTCGACGCCCCAGCGCGCCGCCAGGTCCGCGAGCGTCGCGAAGGTGCCGCCGTACAGGCTCCGCTGGGCGATCACGTGGTCGCCGGAGCGGAGCAGGCCGAGCAGAACGGTGTTGATCGCGCCCATCCCGGAGGAGGCGGCCAGCGCGGCTGCGCCGCCCTCCAGGTCGGCCACCGCGCGCTCCAGCGAACGGACCGTCGGGTTGCCGTGCCGGTTGTAGAGGAAACCCCGGTCGGGGCCGTGGAAGGCGTGGGCCAGGGCGTCGCTGTCGGGGAAGGCGAAGACGTGTCCCTGGTGCAGCGGCACGCCCAGTGGCCGGCTGACGGCCACCTCCTCGACGGACGGGTGGACGATCCGGCTCTCGGGGCGCAGCCCGCGGTGGAGTTCGCTCATGCCTCCCATGCTGGCCCGGGCGGCGGGCCCGGACCAGGTCCAATCGAAGGCAGGTGGCCTGCAACTCGGGGTCCGGCGTCGACCTCATCCTCGCCCGCCATGGCCCGGCCCGGGCCCCTCACGGCACGGCCCGGGCCCCTCGGTGGCACGGGCCGGCCCGAACCGGCCCGCCGGGCCCGCCGGGCGGCGGGGCATCAACGCCCCTGCCGCGGAAGGCGGACTCCCCGGCGCCGCCGGGCCCTACCGGCGACGCCGCCGGATCGCGACCGGGACGACCGCGGCCAGCGCGACGGCCGCCGGCGCCGGGGGCCCGCCGAGCGGGTCACCGGTCCGGGAGCCGGCACCACCACCGGAGGCGAGCCCCCGCTGGTCGAAGGTGTCGGGCACCGGCAGGGTGTCCCAGCGGCCCACCGGCCAGGCGATCACGAACGCCCGGCCTACCACGTTCTTCACCGGGACGAAGCCGCCGCCCGGCTCGGTGACGTGGAAGCGGGAGTCCCGCGAGTCGTTGCGGTGGTCGCCCATCACCCACAGGTGGTCCTTGGGCACCTTCACCTCGCCCACCGGCGCGTCGCCGCACGGCGAGGCGCCCGGGAACAGGTAGGGCTCGTCCAGCGCCACGCCGTTGACCTTGACCGGGCCGCTCTCGCGGCACTCGACCGTGTCGCCGCCGACCGCGATCACCCGCTTGATCAGGTCCTTCTCGTCGTCGGAAGGCAGCAGGCCGACGGTGCTGAGCACCGTGCGGACACCCTCGGCGAGGACGTTGCCCTTCTCCCGGGGCACCGAATCCAGCCAGCCGCCGGGATCCCGGAAGACCACCACCTCACCGCGCTCCGGCTCGGCGCCGAACCACGGTGTCAGCTTGTCGACCAGGACGCGGTCGTTCTTCTCCAGCGTGTGCTGCATGGAGCCGGAGGGGATCGAGAACGCCTGGACGAAGAAGGTCTTGATGCCCAGTGACAGCAGCAGCGCCACACCGACGAGGATCGGCAGCTCCTGCCAGAGCGGCCGTTTCCGCTTCACCGCTCTTCCCCCGGCCCCGGCGTCCCCGTCGCCGGACCGCGGGTCGCCCGCCCCCGGCGCGTCCACGTCCAGCACCACCGCGTCGCCCGTGCCACCCGGGTGCCCCGGCTGTCCCGGAGTCCCCGGACCACCCGCCGCACCGGAGCCCGTACCGACCTGACCGCTGCCCGCCGAACCGGCGGTCTCCTCCACGCTCATCCCTGGCCCCCTCCGGACGGCCCGGCGGGCCCCGCCGCGGGACCCCCCGTTGTCAGCTAACGAACGGTGGTTCCCGCCACCGGCCCGTCAGAACGTACACCCACGTGTTCCCCGCCGCCCCACCGGCCGCGGCATCCGCCCCGCACCGGCTCCCGGACCGCGCCCGCGCCCGTCGGGGCCGCTCCTGCGGACCACGACGGGCGGTCGCCGCCCGTTCCTGCGGAGAGGCCCTACGCCCCGCCGCCGAGCATGATCCGGGCGACCAGCTCGCGACGGCCGGCCACTCCCGTCTTGGCGAACACCGACTTCAGGTGGTCCTGCACGGTGTACGGCTTCATCGCCAGCAGCCGCGACACGTCCCGGGTGGCGCACCCGCGCACCAGCAGCAGCGCCACCTCCTGCTCGCGGGCCGTCAGCCCGTAGGCGGACAGGTAGAGCGGCATCGCGTCGGCGGGCGTGGCCGGGGCCGCCACCACCGTCACCTCGCCGCCGCCCCCGGCGCCCTTGAGCGCCGAGCCGTGCAGCACGTACCAGCGGCCGCCGCCGTCCTGCACCCGGCGACCGGCCCCAGCTGCTCGCGGAAGCGCACGCTGTCCGCCGGGCGGCCGCCGGTCGCCCGGCTGAGCGTCTCCGCCCGGACGCCGCTGCGGCGGATCGCCGGGAAGGTCGTCACGTCGTCCGCCCACACCTCCAGGTGCACGGCGGCCTCGAACCCGTCGAGGCTCAGGTCGTCGCTCAGCACCGAGGTCACCAGCCCGGTCGCCGGGTCCGCCGAGTGCCGGCAGACCGCGTCGTACTCCAGCACCCCGCGCAGGATCCCGTCGGCTCCGCGGAACACCCCGTCGACGGTCAGGCCCGCGCCGGCGAGCTCCCGGATCCCCTCGATCGCCTGTCGCGCCGCCGCCCCGCGTGCCGCACGTGATCCCATGGGGCGGAAGCCAGCACGCACACCGACCACCGGCCCATGCCCCGGCGGTCGGATCCCACCACCCCCTCCGGGCGGGTCGCGCGGGGCCGGGGCGGCCGGCCGCCCCGGCCCCCGAGGGCCGTCAGAGCCAGTCGCGGCGCTTGAAGACGAGGTAGAGGCTCGTGCAGACCAGGGCCATCAGGGCGATCGCGAACGGGTAGCCGAAGGCCCAGTGCAGTTCGGGCATCTCGTCGAAGTTCATGCCGTAGACGGTGCCTATCAGGGTCGGCGCGAAGAGGATGGCCGCCCAGGAGGAGATCTTCTTGATCTCGTCGTTCTGGGCGTGACCGGCCTCGGCCAGCTGCTTCATCTCCTCGTTCTGCCGCTGGGACACCAGGGTGGCGTTGACGGTGAGGATGTTCTGCAGCATCTGCCGGAAGCCGTCGACCCGCTCGGCGGCGTAGGTGGCGTGGTCGGTGACGTCGCGCAGGTAGCGCTGGAGCTCCTCGTCGGTGCCGTACTTGCCGAAGCCGGCCTCCAGGCTCTGCATGATCTCCAGCAGCGGGCGGGTGGCGCGCTGGAACTCGATGACCTCGCGGGAGAGTTCGTAGATGCGCCGGGACACCTGCGGGTCGCCGCCGAAGACCTCGGTCTCGATCTCGTCGATGTCGTGCTGGAGGCCCGCGATGACCGGGGCGTAGCCGTCCACGACGGCGTCGAGCACCGCGTAGAGGACGGCCTCGGGGCCGAGGGCCAGCAGCTCCGGGTCGGACTCCAGGCGGCGGCGCACGGCGGAGAGGTCGGGGGCCTGGGAGTGCCGGACGGTGAGCACGAAGTCGGGGCCGACGAAGAGGTGGATCTCGCCGAAGTCGACCTCCTCCACGTCGTCCAGGTAGCGGGCGGCCCGCAGCACGACGAACAGGGTGTCGCCGTAGCGCTCCAGCTTGGGCCGCTGGTGGGCGACGATCGCGTCCTCGATGGCCAGTTCGTGCAGGTTGAAGCGCTCGGCGGCCTCAAGGAGCTGGGCCTCGGCGGGGCGGTAGAGCCCGATCCAGGCCATGGCGCCGGGCTTGCCGGGCAGTTCGCTGTAGACGTCGGCCAGGTTGGCGGCCGACTGGACGCGGTGTCCGTCGCGGTAGACGGCGGCGTCGACGACGGAGCGCTCCAGGCTGACGTGCTCGACCGGCTGGTCGGGGCGCGGGTCCATCGAGTGCTCGGGGGCGGGTTCGACGACCGTGCTGCAGTCCTGGGTGGTGACGGGACGGGTGAAGGGACGCTTGCTCGCGCGCACAGCGCGCACACGCCAGTCGGACATGGTGGGGTACCTCCGCGGTTCTGGGGCCGCCGCCCCCGGACACGACGGGTCGCGGGTGCGGGGCGGGCGGGAGGCGCCCGGCCGTCCTCCACCGCGCACGGCGCCCGGGCCGCGCGGGGCCGGCCGGGTCAGCGGCGGGCGGTGCGACGGCGGGGGTCGGGAGCGGTACGGGAGGAGGGTTGCCGGGTGCCAGGAGATGTGGGGGACGTCCTGGGTCGGGGCCGACTTCGACCCGGACTACTACTGCACTCCACCGCTCTCACCTCCTCGCCGCCGGGGCGCCCGCGCGGGGTCGCCGGTACCGGGCCACCAGGAGGCTCCACACCGCCGTGCGGGCGCACTCGGGCGCCGCGACGTCGGGTGGGCACCCCTGATCTCGTCAGAGCTTTGGCACGCCACGGCGTAGCACCCCCGGAGTCCCGGGCGGTGCAGCCACTTGGGGTCACCCCTTAGGCCGGGGAGACCTGTCCTGACCCTGGGCGTCTCTCGACGTCGTGGGGTCAGTGGCCTGTGTCCGTGGCGACGCCTCACCGAACGAGGTGCCTTCACAACCTCCACGAGTCTAGTACCCGCCGGGGGGTTCCTTCGACCGGGGGTACGGTTCCGGCGCTCGACCGGATGGGGTGCGACGGGCCTCCGGGGACGCGCCGAGGCGCGGAAGGGGGCGCGCGCCGGCCTCCCGCACTCCGGGTGCGCTACGGCGCGCAGCCTCCCGGCAGGGCGTCAGCCACCCTGCGGAGGGGCCGGGTTCGCGCGGACGCGCGGACGCGTCCGGCCCGGCCCCGGGGCCTACAGGTGGGCGGCCACGTACGGCAGGGCGACCGCCTCCAGCGCGCCCGGCGAACCGAACGCGGGGTGCACGTTGACCTCGAAGACCACGCCCCCGCTCTCGGCCGCGAGGTCGACGGCCGCGAACGGAAGCCCGACCGCCACGGTGGCGGCCACGGCCAGGTCCGCCAGCCCGGCGGGCAGCTCCGGCAGCGGCAACGGGGTGGAGACGGCGCCCCGGGCGAGGTTGCACGGCTCGTCCGGATCGTCCTGCACGTGCTCGACGGCGCGGATCGCCCGCCCGGCGAGCACGGTGATCCGGTACTGGTGGCGGCGGCCGTCCGCGGTGAAGTTGCGGGCGTCCTGCGCGAGCAGCCAGTCGGTGCCGGTCTCGGCGTAGCACTCGGCCGCCTCGGCCAGCTGGGCGGCGGTGGTGACGTGGAAGACGTCCTGCCCGCTCATCCCGACGGCCGGGCGGGCCCAGACGTCGCCGCCGAGCCTGGCGAACACCTCGCCGGCCTCGGCCGCGGTGGGCCGGGAGAGCGTTGCGGTGGGCATCTGGCGCACGCCGTCACGGGCGAAGCGCTCGACGGCGAGGCGCTTGTCGGTGGCCGTGCGCCAGCCGTCGACGGCGGTGCCGAGCGAGCGGACCGGGTGGGCGCCGATGGCCCGCTGGCAGTCGGCGAGCTCCAGGCGCCGGTGCGGCGGGATCTCGTAGAGCAGCACCGCGGTGGCGGCGACCGCGAGCCCCTCGGCCGGGACTTCGAGCGAGACGCCGTCGCCGCTGCCGCGCACCCGGCCGCCGCCCGCCGGACCGCCCGGGCCGCCGCTCATGAAGTGCCGCGCGTCGAGCAGCACCGGCGCACGCCCGGTGAGCCTCCGCACGGCATCGGCCAGGGTTTCCCGGCTGCCCTCGTTCGAGCTGTGATCGGTCATCAGAACGAGCTCACTACGCCCCATGGGCACATGGAACATGTCGCGGACATGCCTGGGCAAGGGCTTCCCGGGATTCCGGCCCGAACCGAATCCGGATGCGGCCGACCGGTGCCGGGCGTTAACCTCGGTGCCATGTCGACGCCCCGCATCTCCTAGCCGACGGACCCACTCCCACGCCACCCGTGTGTCCATCCGCTGTTACGGAGCGTCATCCCCTTGATCGCCACCCGTGGTGTCGACGTGCGCGTCGCCGCCCGTCTGCTGCTGTCCGACGTCACCCTCCACATCGCCCCCGGCGACCGCATCGGCCTGGTCGGCCGCAACGGGGCCGGGAAGAGCACCCTGCTCGCCACCCTCGCCGGGCAGCTGCCGCCGGCCGCCGGCACCGTCACCCGCACCGGCCCGGTCGGCCACCTCGCGCAGGACCCCCGCGCCGCCGACCCCGCGACGACCGTCACCGAGCGGATCCTCTCCGCGCGCGGCCTGGACACCGCCGTCCGGGAGCTGAACGCCGCCGCGGCCGCGATGGCCGCCGGCGGCGACGAGCGCGCCCAGCGCCGCGCGACGGCCGCCTACACCCGGGCCGAGGCCGGATTCCAGGCGCGCGGGGGCTACCAGGCGGAGGCCGAGGCCGCCCGGGTCGCGGCCGGTCTCGGCCTGCCCGACCGGGAGCTGCACCGCCCGCTCGGCGAACTGTCCGGCGGCCGGCGGCGCCGGGTCGAGCTGGCCAGGCTCCTCTTCGCCGGCCGCACCACCCTGCTGCTGGACGAGCCCACCAACCACCTCGACGCCGACGCCGTCGCCTGGCTCCGCGGTCACCTGGCCGGCCACCCGGGCGGGCTGGTGCTCATCAGCCACGACGTGTCGCTGCTCGCCGCCACCGTCAACCGGGTCTTCCACCTCGACCCGCAGCGCGCCACCGTGGACGTCCACAACACCGGCTGGGCCGCCTACCTCGCCCAGCGCGCGGCCGACGAGCGCCGCCGCGCCCGCGAACGGGCCGGCGCCGAGCGCAAGGCCGCCGCCCTGCACGCCCAGGCCGCCCGGATGCGGTCCAACGTGGCGACCGCCGTCACCGCCCGCTCGATGGCCCGCCGCGCCGACCGGATGCTCGCGGCGCTCGAACCCGAGCGCCGGGCCGAACGCACCGCCCGCATCCGGCTGCCCGAACCCTCACCCTGCGGAAGGATGCCGCTGGGCGCGGTCGGCCTGACCAAGGCCTACGACGGGCGCACCGTGCTCGAAGGCCTCGACCTCGCCGTCGACCGCGGCAGCCGGCTCGTCGTGCTCGGCGCCAACGGCGCGGGCAAGACCACGCTGCTCCGGATCCTGGCCGGCCGGGAGGCCCCGGACGGCGGGCGCGTCGTCCCCGGCCCCGGGCTGCGGATCGGCTACTTCGCCCAGGAGCACGACACCCTCGATCCCGGGCGCACCGTCCGGGAGAACCTCGCCGCCGCCTCACCGGGCCTCACCGACGGTGAGGTGCGGAACGTGCTCGGCGCGTTCCTGTTCCGCGGCGACGACGCCGACAAGCCGGCCGGGGTGCTCTCCGGCGGCGAGAGGACCAGGCTCGCCCTGGCCGGGCTGGTCCACTCGGGCGCCAACGTGCTGCTCCTCGACGAGCCCACCAACAACCTGGACCCGGCCTCGCGGGCCGAGGTGCTGGCGGCCGTGGGCGGCTACCCGGGGGCGATCGTGCTGGTCACCCACGACCCGGGAGCGGTGCGGGCGCTGCGCCCGGACCGCGTGCTGATGCTGCCCGGCGGGGACGAGGACCTGTGGAGCGACGACCTCCTCGACCTGCTGACCGGCGGGTGAGCACGGCCGGAGGCCGGACCCGGGGCGGGACCGGGCCTGCGGGACGGGGCCCGGGCCTCCACCAGGGGGTCGGACCTCCGGGACGGGGCCGGGTGCGGCGTGCGGCGGACGGGCTCAGGGCCTGCGTGCCTCGATGAGGAAGCGGGCGGCGTGGGCGGTGAACGGCCCCTCCGCCCGGATCAGCGCGTCCAGTGCGCGCAGGCGCTCCCGGTACCCGTCGACCGTGAAGCCCGGCACCATCCAGGTCACCTTGCGCAGGAAGTAGACCACCGCGCCGATGTCGCGGAACTCGATCCGCAGCCGCTCGGAACGCAGGTCGACCACCTCCAGCCCGGCGGCCCGGGCGGCGTCCGCGTCGTCCTCCGGCCGCCGGGCCCGGCGTGCCTCCGGCTGCGGGCCGAGGAAGAACTCCACCAGTTCGAACACCGAGGCCGGCCCCACGTGCTGCGCCAGGTAGCTGCCGCCCGGGCGCAGCACCCGGGCGATCTCCGGCCACCGGACGGTCACCGGGTGCCGACTGGTGACCAGGTCGAAGGCGTCGTCGGCGAACGGCAGCGGCGGTTCGTCCGAGGCCGCGACGACGACCGCGCCGAGCGGGTGGAGCAGGGCGGTCGCCCTGGCGATGTTCGGCGGCCAGGACTCGGTGGCGACCATCGTGCGCGGGAAGCCGTCGGCCACTCCGGCCAGCACCTCCCCGCCCCCCGTCTGCATGTCGAGCGCCGCCGAGGCACCCGCCAGCCGCTCCCCCAGCAGCCGCTGGTAACCCCAGGACGGACGCTCCTCGGTGGCGCGGCCGTCCAGCCAGGAGAAGTCCCACCCGTCGACCGGAACCTCGGCCGCCTCGTCCACCAGGTCCTCGAACGTACGGTCCATAACGCCCATCCTGCCCCGTCCGTCCGCGGTCCGCCCGTGGTGCCCCCCGGGCCCCGGGGGGCCCCCCCCCCCC
>NZ_JBHJRC010000029.1:0-46828 GCF_042261735.1 Kitasatospora sp. NPDC056327
GGCCCCGGGGGGGGGCGCCCCCGCCCCGGCCGCTCCCGCATCGGACGCCGACCAGACGGTCGTCCAGGCCACCGCGGCCCTCGGCCGCGGGCAGTCCTGGTCCTCGCCCGACGGCAGCACCGTGCTGCACCAGCAGTACGACGGGCACGTGGTGCTGTACAAGAACAACGTCGCGATCTGGACGGCCGTCGGCAGCTACGGCGTCGGCACCTACTTCTACATGCAGGCCGACGGCAACCTCGTGGCGTACGACGCCGCCATGCGCGCGGTGTGGAACAGCCGGACGCCGTACCACCCCGGTGCGTACCTGGCCATCCAGAACAGCGGGAACATGGTCGTCTACTACGGCGGCACGCCGATCTGGTGGTCCAACTTCAGGCCCGGCGGCGGCACCGGACCGATCGACCCCGACCCCGAGTGCATCCCGACCACCCACCAGCTCTGCCCGTGAGCCGGTAACCCCCCGGACCCCGTGCCGCCGGCGACCAGCCCCCGTGCCGCCGGCGGCGCGGCCGGACCCGGGCGGGCGCGGCCGTGCCGCGGCTGCTGCCCGTCCGTTCCCGGTGGCCCGCCCGGCCGTTCCCGGCCGGGCCCGCTCAGGGCAGGATCGTGGGAACGAGGCCGCCGTCGACGCCGAGCGCCCGGCCCGTGGTCGCGGAGGCCTGCTCCGAGGCCACGTAGGTGATCATGGCGGCCACCTCGTGGGGCCGGATCAGACGGCCGATCAGGGAGGTCGCAGCCCGGCCCTCGGCCACGTAGCGCCGCTCCTGCTCCGCGGGGTCCAGCCCGGGGTAGAGCTCCTCGAACATCGCCAGCACGCCGTCGCTCATCGTCGGGCCGGGCAGCACGCAGTTCACCGTGACCCCGGTGCCGGCGACCTCCTGGGCGATGCCCCGGGCCACCGCCAGCTGCGCCGTCTTGGTCGTCCCGTAGTGGACCATGTCGGTGGGCGTCTGGACACCGGCCTCACTGCTCACGAAGACCACCCGCCCCCATCCGCGCCGGACCATCCGCGGCGTGTAGTGGCGGGCCAGCCGCACCCCGGAGAGCACGTTGACCTCGTAGAACCGCCGCCACTCCTCGTCGGGGATCTCGAACACGGGCTGGGTCGCGAAGATCCCGGTGTTGTTGACCAGGATGTCGACGTCGGGCAGTTGCCGGATCAGCTCGGCCGCCCCGTCCGCGGTGGCGACGTCGGCGGTGACGCCGCGGCCGCCGATCCGCCGCGCGGCCTCCGCGACCCGTTCGGCGTTGCGGCCGTTGACCACCACCTCGGCCCCGGCGGCGGCCAGCGAGCGTGCGGCGGCCTCGCCGATTCCCGCCGTCGAGCCGGTGACCAGCGCGGTGCGTCCACTGAGATCGATCTGCATCGGGCGAGTACCTCTCCAGAAGGGGCCGCCGTCCGTGGCGGCCGGGCGTCGGAACCGCGTGGGCGCCGAACCGGCCGGCACCGCTACGCCGGGCCGCCGTCCGTGCGGACCTCGGGGCGGCCGGGCTCGGCCCACCGGGTGTGGTAGCTCCCGGGCCGGTCGGTGCGGTGGTAGGTGTGGGCGCCGAAGAAGTCCCGCTGCCCCTGGATCAGCGCGGCGGGCAGGTGCTCGGCGCGCAGCGTGTCGTAGTGGGCGAGTGCGGCCGAGAAGGCGGGCACCGGGATCCCGCGCAGGGCGGCGGTGGCCACGACGGAGCGCCAGGACGGCAGGGCGTCGGCGATCTCGCCGGCGAACCGCTCCTCGGCGAGGAGGCTGACCAGGCCGGGATCGGCGGCGTGGGCGGCGCGGATCCGGTCGAGGAACGCGGCCCGGATGATGCAGCCGCCGCGCCAGATCCTCGCCACCGCCCCGAGGTCGATGTCCCAGCCGTACTCGGCCGCCGCGTCCCGGATCATGGTCCACCCCTGGTCGTAGGCGATGACCTTGGAGGCGTAGAGGGCCCGTTCGATGTCGGTGACGCCGTGGCCGGGCTCGTGCGGGACGACGTCGGGGCTGCCCGGGGCCAGTGGCCGGTAGGCCGCCCGCAGTTCGGACCGGGCGGAGGCGACCCGGGCGAAGGTCGCCTGGGCGATGGCGGTGACCGGGGAGCCGAGGTCGAGGGCGGTCTGCACGGTCCAGCGTCCGGTGCCCTTCTGCCCGGCCGCGTCCTCGACGACGTCGACGAAGGGCCGGCCGGTGTCGGGATCGGTGTGGGCGAGGACCTCGGCGGTGATCCCGATGAGGTAGGAGTCGAGCCGTCCCTCGTTCCAGGTCCGGAAGGTCTCCGCGATCTCGGCGGGGGAGTACCCGACGACCTCCCGCAGCAGGTGGTAGGCCTCGGCGATGAGCTGCATGTCGGCGTACTCGATGCCGTTGTGCACCATCTTCACGAAGTGGCCGGCCCCGTCGGTGCCGATGTGGGTGCAGCACGGCTCGCCGTCGACGTGGGCGCTGATCCGCTCCAGCATCGGTCCGAGGACGGCGTAGGACTCGGCGGAGCCGCCGGGCATCACCGAGGGGCCGAGCAGCGCGCCCTCCTCCCCGCCGGAGACGCCGCTGCCGACGAAGTGGATGCCGCGCTCGCGCAGGGCCCGCTCGCGGCGGCGGGTGTCGGCGAAGTGGGCGTTGCCGCCGTCGATGATCATGTCGCCGGGCTCCAGCAGCGGGGCGAACTCCTCGATCACCTCGTCCGTCGGACCGCCGGCCTTCACCATGACCAGCAGCCGGCGGGGGCGCTCCAGCGCGGCCACCAACTCCTCCGGCGACTCGGCCGGGACGAACGCGCCCTCGTGGCCGAACTCGTCGACGAGGGCCCGGGTCCGGGCCGGGGTGCGGTTGTGCACGGCGACCGTGTAGCCGTTGCGGGCGAAGTTCCGTGCCAGGTTGCGGCCCATGACCGCCAGCCCGGTCACACCGATCTGTGCGGACGTCTCCATGGCTTGTCCTTCCCTCTGCGACCCGCCCCGCACTCCGCGCGGACGGTCGGCCGACGGCGGCCGACGGCGGTCGGGGGCGACCGGCGGCGCGGGCGGTGGGCCCACGGGCGGTGGGCGTCCGGATGACCGGCGCGCGTGGCCGGCGCAGGCGAACGGGCGCCGGGGCGGCCGCTCTCCAGCGTCGCCGCCGGGCCGCGGGGGCCGCGCGGGGAACTCGCCCGTTCGGGTGGTTCCGGAAACGGTGGACCGCCGGCCCGCCGGGCGTGCGCCGGTGCATAGGGTGGGGGCGGAACCGGCCGCACCTACCCCGTGGAGATCCGATGAGTCCGAACGCTGTGCCCGCCGACCTGCTCCCGGTCGGGGTGATCGGCCTCGGCGACATCGCCCAGAAGGCCTACCTGCCGGTCCTCACGGCCCTGCCGGGGCTGGACCTGCGGCTGATGACCCGGGACGGCGCGAAGCTCGACCGCATCGGCGACTCCTGCCGGATCGCGCCGGACCGGCGGTTCACGGATCTCGGCGACCTCGTCGACAGCGGGATCCGGGCGGCGTTCGTGCACGCGGCGACGGACCAGCACGTGCCCATCGCGGAGCGGCTGCTGACGGCCGGCATCGACGTGTACGTCGACAAGCCGCTCGACTACACGCTCGACGGAGCCCGCCGGCTGGTGGACCTCGCCGACCGCACGGGCCGCTCGCTGGCGGTGGGCTTCAACCGGCGGCACGCGCCCGGCTACGCGCAGGCCAAGGAGCGGCCGCGCGACCTCGTGGTCCTCCAGAAGAACCGCGAGGGCCTCCCGGAGACCGCCCGCACCCTCGTCTACGACGACTTCATCCACGTCGTCGACACCCTGCGCTTCCTGGTCCCGGGGGAGATCGAGCACGTCGACGTCCGCTCGCGGGTGCGGGACGGGCTGGTCGAGCACGTGGTGCTCACGCTGGCGGGGGAGGGCTTCACCGCGCTCGGCATCATGAACCGGCTGTCCGGTTCGACGGAGGAGGTGCTGGAGGTCTCCGGGGGCGACTCCAAGCGCGAGGTGCGCAACCTCGCCGAGGTGATCGACCACCGCGGCCAGCCGACCGTGCGCCGCCGCGGCGACTGGGTGTCCGTCGCCCGCCAGCGCGGCATCGAGCAGGTCGTCCTCGCCTTCCTGGACGCCGTCCGCGCGGGCAAGGTGCTCGACGCGCACGACGCGCTGCGCACCCACGAGCTGTGCGAGCTGATCGTCGAGCGCATCGAGGCCGGCTGAGCCTCCGGCGGCGCCCCGCCCCCGTCCGTCCCCGCCCCCGTCCGTTCGCGTGGTGTCGCGGATCGGCCCGGGGGCAGGCCCTTTGCTGTTCCCGTGCACCCTTTATGCCTGATATTTACCTTGTATCCTTGAGGGCAACGCGTCCCGACCGCCCCACCGGTGGGCGGGGAGTGCGAGGAGTGCGGAGATGGCCGAGCCGGACGGATCCGGGAAGCGGGGGCGGCTGAGCCGCCCGCTGGTGCTCGCCGCGGCCGTCTCCCTGGCCGACCGGGAGGGGCTGGCCGCGCTCACCATGCGACGCCTGGCCGCCGACCTCGGGGTGGAGTCGATGGCGCTCTACCGCTACACGCCCGGCAAGGAGGCCCTGCTCGACGGCCTGGTGGAGGCGTTCTTCGCCGAGGTCAACGAGCGCCTGCGGAGCGCCGCCGGGTCCGCCGGCGGACCCGGGCCCGACGATCGCGCCGGCGCCGGCGCCGCACCGCCCGCCTGGCGCGCGGAACTGCGGCGGATCGCCCGCACCTTCGCCGCGGTGGCCCACGCCCACCCCGCGATCCTGCCGCTGGTGGCCACCCGGCCGCTCACCGTCCCGATGGCCCGCCGGCCGGAGCCGGTCCTGCGGCTCACCGAGCACATCCTCGCCGTGCTCGGCCGCGCCGGGTTCGACGACGCCACCGCCCTCGCCGTCTACCGTGCCTTCGTCGCCTGGAACCTCGGCTCCCTGCTGGTCGACAAGCGCCAGGTGGTCGACAACCCCGAGGAGCCTGAGCCCATGCTGCGGCTGGGCCTGCACCGACTGCCCGCCGCCGACTACCCGCGGCTGCGCGCCCTCGTCCCCCGGCTCGCCGAGTACGACGCCGAACGCGAGCTGGTGGCGGGCCTGGACAGCCTGCTCGACGGTCTGCCCGGCCCGCCCGGCGACTCCTTCTACGCCGACTTCCACTCCGACGGCACCGGCCTCCGCTGAGGACCCCCGGCGGGCCCGCACAGGGGTGCGCCCGCCGGGAGGCGGGCGCACCGGTGCAGTTCAGGCCCTCGTGAGGCCCGGTGGAGAAGGAACGGGGGGTGGCGAAGCGGGAACGGCCCGCCGGGACGGGCTCCCCGGGGCGGACTCCGGTTCGCGGCGCGGGTGCGCCGGTCGGGGGCGGTCGCCGGGGCCCGTTGATCCGGACGCTCCGGCTTCGGGGCGGCTGTGGGTGGCTCGTGGCGGTTCAGGGTGCGAGCCCGGGTGCGTCCGGCCCCCGCGTAACGCGGTCGGGTCCCGGTCCACCGGCCGCAGGGCCGTCGGCGCCACCGGGGGAGTGGCGACGGCTGCGGGCGGGGACCGGCGACGTACACGGGGGACGTACGCCTACGGGGCACGCTTACGTCGTATTCCAGTCTCCGCCCGCCCCGGCGCCAGGTCAAGGTTCGTGTGCGCCGGATCTTCTCGGCGCATCCCCGCCGCGGGCGCGGGCGCAGCGGCGGCGGCGTGGAGTGCGGTCGGACGGCGGCGCGCCGGCCGGGTCACCGGATGCGGATGGCGTGGAGCGGGTGGTGGGCGCGGCCCGGGCGGTGCCGCCGACGAGGACGGGGCGGCCGAACGGCCCGGATGTCTCGCGGAGTTCGCGCACGAGGGGGCGGTCGGGGCGAGGAGCGCGGGAGGTGGGCCCCGCGGTGCGCGGCGCCGGGGTCGCCGGGGAGGTTCACCGACGGCCCGCCGGCCGGTGCGGCCGACGGGCCGTCGGGGTGGTCGCGGGGTCCGGCCCGTCCGCCGGTGAGGGCCGGACCGCGCGGTGGGGCCGGGTGGACCGGCCGCGGAATCAGCAGGGCACGGAGGCCGTGACCGTCGCCGTCGAGGGCGGCCAGCCGCCGTTGTTCACGCTGAAGTCGGCGGTCACCGTGGAGCCGCAGGGCACCGTCAGGGTGAGCCCGTTGACGGTCGTGCCGCCGGTGGGCACCAGGACGGTCGGGTAGACGGGCGGCTGCGGGGGCAGTGCGGTCGAGGCGCCGGCGAGCCGGAAGCCGACGTTCTGGGCGACCCAGGACGGGCTGGTCGGCGTGACCTGGCCGTAGATGCGGGCCTGGGTGCCGTTGACCTCGATACAGGCCCGGGTCAGCAGGAAGCCGGGCGCGCCGGGGGTGCCGCAGGTGACGACGGGTCCGGGCGGGCCGGCGGGAGCGGCGGTGGCGGACGGGGCGGCGGTGGCGGTCAGTGCCGCCAGGAGCGCGGTGCCGGTCAGGGCGGCAGCGGTGCGACGGTGCATGGGGGTCCCTCCCTCGGGTGCGGTGCGCGCCCGGCGGGGTGCCGGGCGTGCTCTGTGACATGTCACATCGTCATGGGAAGGATGGTGGCATCCGAACGGCCTTCCGGTGTCCCGGTTCGGGCCGTTCGGTGGCCGAATGACCGGCGGGCGCCCCAGGGTTGGCCGGAACGGAGTGCCGGGTTCCCCCGCCGGCACGGCGCGCGGGGCGCTTCCGGGCCCTCGTGGAGGGTCCGGAAGCGCCCCGGGCCGGCTGTGCGCGGGTCCTCGCGGAGGGTCAGCCGGTGATGCCGCAGTACTGCTGCTGCTTGCCGATCGCGCGGTAGACGCAGTCGGCCGTCTCCACCAGGCGCAGCACGGCCTCCCGGTTGCGGCTGGTCTCGCGTCCGATCACCTCGTCGGGCGGGTAGAAGCCGCTCGCGCCGTTCGGTCCGGGATACATCTCGAAGGTGTAGGCGAAGATCCGCTGCGCGCCCCACAGCCAGTCGTCGATCGACCCGTCGGTGATGTAGAGGTCGCTCGACTGCTCGGGCGTGTAGTTGTTGGTGGAGGCCATGGACCGGCCGAGGGCGGCGAAGGTGTTGTACTCGTCGGTGCTCATGCCGGTGGTGGTGTTGGCGGTGGTCCAGCCGAACGGCCAGAGCACCAGCTCGCTGTAGGTGTGGAAGTCGATGGCCGCGGTGATCTGCTGCTTGCCGCCGACCACCCGGCTGCGGACGAAGTCGGCGACGACCCTGGTCTCCTTGGCGGACTCCGGCGCGCTGCCCCGGTAGGTCTCGCTGGAGGTGGAGCCGGAGGAGCCGCCGCAGCAGCCGAACTTGTAGTTCCAGTTGCGGTTGAGGTCGGTGCCGACGTTGGCGCTGCCCGGGTTGGGCTGGCGGTCCTTGCGCCAGCTGCGGTAGCGGCCGGTGGCGATGTCGTACTCGCCGCCGTCCGGGTTGAGGTCGGGGATCACCCAGATCTCCCGGCTGTTCACGGCGTTCGTGATCCGGCTGTCGGTGGCGTACTTGTCGCCGAACTCGTGCAGCAGGTAGAGCGACATCTCGACGGTGAGGTGCTCGCGGGCGTGCTGGTGGGCGGTGAACAGCACCTCGGGCTCGTTCTCGTCGGTGCCGACGTTGTCGCTGATCTTGACGGCGACGATCGGGCGGCCCTCGTAGGAGGTGCCGATGACGCGCTTGCTCATGATGTCCGGGTGCGCGGCGACGACGGCGTCCACGTCGGCCGCGGCCTCCGCGAAGTTGTGGTAGCCGGAGTCGGCGGACGGGAAGTCGTACAGCGCCGCGCCGAGCTCCTCCTGGCCCGGTTCGGCGCCGTAGCGGGGTCCCGGCAGCAGGACGGGCGCCCAGCCGAGTGCGCGCAGCCGGGCGGCCTCGGCGGGGGTGGCGGTGACGGTCAGCGAGTCGGGCCGGACGGCGTCGACCGATGCGCCGGTGGCGGCGACGGCGGTGCGCTCGGCGACGGTCCGGGGACCGTCGAGGCGGTACTGCCGGGCGCTGTCGGAGGCCGCGGCGGTGGCGGCGGCGTCCGGGGTGACGGCCTGGGCGGTGAGCGGCGTGGCGAGGGCGAGGGTCAGCAGCACGGCGGTGGCCGCGGCGGGCTTGCCTCGGCGGGGCAGTCGCATGACTGTCCTCCTGTGGGGGGTCCGTAGGGACGGAACGGGGGAGGAGGTGCGGCGCCGCGAGCACGATGCTCCGTCAATGTCATGCTTTCGTCAAGGAGTTGGACGGGCGGCGCGCGGGGTGGATCCGGGGCGCGCCCGGCGGGCGGCGCCCCAGGGTGGCGCCGACACCCTGTATGTGAAGGAAAAGTGAGGAGGGGGTATTGGCTTCGCGGAGGTGCCCCGCGTAGCGTGTGCGGGTCACCGTGGCAGGCGCGGTGGTCCAAGGGGAGGGATTGCATGAACTCGCTTGTTTCAAAAGCTCGTTGGTTGAGTTCCCTGGTGATCGCGGGAGTGCTGCTGGTGGCCGGCGCGGGCACGGCCGGCGCCCGGACGGACGACGGCGGCGCCGGGCCGGTGCGCGGCGTCCCACGGGTCGTGCAGCTGGGAGCGGGGGGCCAGTCGGTGGCGGTCAGCCCGGACGGCCGCAGGGCGTACGTCTCGACCGCGTCGCGCGGCAGGGGCGCGGGCCTGGCGGTGGTCGACACGCAGAGCGGGGCGGTCACCGCGCATCTGCTGCTGAGCGGGGGGTACTACGCGGTCGCCGGCGGGGTGGCCGTGAGCCCGGACGGCTCGCGGGTGTACGTGCTCTACGGGACCGGCTACGGCACGCCGGTGTCCCTGCTGGGCGTGGTCGACACCGCGACCAACACCCTGGTCGCCGGCGTCGCGCCGCCGGCCCAGACCACCCCGCCGACGTTTCTGCCCGGCAACCTCGATGCGCTGACCGTCAGTGCGGACGGCTCGCGGGTGTACGTGACACAGTTCGGCCCGTCGGCCCCCCAGCGTCCGACCCAGGCGGGAACCCGGGTGCTGCAGTTCGACACCGGCCCGCAGGCGTTCACCGGCGCGGTGACGCTGCCCGGGGCATTCACCGGATCCGTCGTCGCGCGGCCGGGCGGCGGGGACGTGTACGTGGCCGCCGGCGGCCTGACGCACCTGGACACCAGCGGCGGCAGCCCCGTCGTGGCGAACACCAACCCCGCCGTCGGCGGCTCCTTCGCCGGCCTGGCCCTGTCCCCGGACGACACGCGGCTCTTCGGCGTGGACGGCGCGGGCCGGGGCTTCACCGTGGACCTCGCCACCGACGCCGTCACCGCGAGCTACGCCATCACCCCGGGCCGGTGGCTGCGGACCTTGTCGGTGAACGCGGCCGGCACCCGGCTGTACACGCTCACCCAGGACGGCTCGCTCCTCGCGATCGACACCGCGACCAACGCCGTCGCTCCCGGCGAGGGCGTCCCGGGCCTGAACGCCTCGGACGTGGCGCTGGGTCCGGACGGGCACACCTTCTATGCCGTGTCCGTCGCCAGTCTCCGGATCATCGGCTTCTGACCCTCTGCGGTCCGCCGACCCCGGGTCCCGGGGCGGGCACGGGTCCCGGGGCGGGCGCGGGTGGCCCCGCCCCGGGACCCGAAGGGTCAGCAGTACTTGAAGGAGCTGATCCGGTCGTTGATCCACGACGGCACGGCCGGCCACTTCTCACGCGGGCCGATCCTGAACTCCGCGCCGCCGTACCCGTTGTGCTCGTAGAAGCAGACGCCGCTCCCGGTGTTGTTCACCACGGAGGACGTGATGTCCTGCATCCCCGTCCACAGGCCGCCGCTGCGCTCCAGCTTGCCCAGGTCGGTGATGTTCTGGTCCGAGGCGATCGCCCCGAACTTGTGGCCGCCGGTCGCGCCGACGAAGTCGTTCTCGGACCAGAGGCAGACGTAGTTGGCGGGGCAGGCGCCGGCGCCCTGTCCGATGCCGAGCAGTGTGGTGGCGCTCGCGGTGTTCGCCGCGGTCAGGATCAGTCCGGTGGCGGCGAGGGCGCAGAGGCCGAGCCTTGCCGTCTTCCTGGGAGGCTTCATGTCGTTCCGTTCGGTTCGGGGGTCTCGTCGGTACCCGGGGGGATCGTGCGGAGGGTCGGCGGCGAGGGGTCAGCAGTACTTGAAGGAGCTGATCCGGTCGTTGATCCAGGAGGGGAGGGACGGCCACTGCTCGTGCGGGCCGATCCTGAACTCCGCGCCGCCGTAGCCGTTGTGCTCGTAGAAGCAGATGCTGCTCCCGGTGTTGTTCAGCACCGAGGAGGTGATGTCCTGCATGCCCTTGTCCCCGGCGGACGTGCGGGCCAGCTTGCCCATGTCGCCGATGTTCTGGTTCGCCGCGAACGAGCCGAACTTGTGGTCGAGCGGGAACTTGCCCTGGATGAAGTTGCCCTCCGACCAGAGACAGACGTAGCCGTTGGGGCAGGACCCGGCTCCGTGGCCGATGTCGAAGACGGTGGTGGCGCTCGCGGACGTCGCCGTGGCCATGATCAGCCCGGTGGTGACGGCGGCGACGGACAGTCCGAGCCTGGTCGTCGTGCGCTTCGTGAACACGGTCGCTCTCCTTCCGGTCCCGGCGCGACGGCGCCGGTCCCGTGGTTCGGTTGGGTGGTCCGGCCGCGTGGTCCGGGCCGGTCCGGGCCGGTCGGCGCCGGCCGGGGTGCGGGGGCCGGGCAGGGCCGTCAGCAGTACTTGAAGGAGCTGATCCGGTCGTTGATCCACGAGGGGACGGAGGCCCACTGCTCGTGCGGGCCGACCTTGAACTCCGCGCCGAGGTACCCGTTGTGCTCGTAGAAGCAGATGCCGCCGCCGGTGTTGTTCACGACCGAGGAGGCGGCGTCCTGCATGCCCTTCCAGCGGAACAGCTTGCTCTCGAAGACGAACTTCCCCATGTCCGAAACGTTCTGGTCCGAGCCCACGGCCCCGAAGTCGTAGCCGCCCGCCGGGTTCCCCCGGATGAAGTTGTTCTCGCTCCACAGGCACACCCAGTTGGCGGGGCACTTGCCGGCCCCGGTCTGGATGTCGGTCAGGACGTTGGCGCTCGCGCTCGTGGTCGTGGCGGCGAGCACCCCGGTCAGCGCGGCGGCGCCCACGGCGAGTCGCAGCGCCGTCCTCCGCAGGTTCGTCATGATCTCCTCCGCTCTCCGCGCGGGCCTCGGCCGGCGCAGGTGCTGGCATTGCCAGGGGCGTTGCCCCGGGGTCGTTCCCGGAGCACCACCACCGTGCCGCGGACGGTGTCGGGTGAGCATCCGTCAGATGACTGTCCGTGGGACCTGCGTCACCGTCGCGGTCACCGTCGCGGTCACCGGGTGCGCGAACAGAGGAGCGGGACCGGAGCCGCGGGGCCGGAGCCCGCGGGACCCGAGCCGCGGGCGGGTCAGCCCCGCGCCGCCCGGCGGTAGTGGTCCAGGACGTCCTGGCGCAGCAGCTCGCCGAAGCCGGCGCCCTCCAGGCGCAGTCCGAGCTGGGCCTCGGTGATGCCGAGGGCGCCGGCCGCCGCCGGGAGGTGCCAGTCGTGGGCGGCGAGCCGGTCCAGCAGGTGGCCGCGCCGGACCTGGGCCTCGGAGAGCCGGAAGGTCTTGAGGTAGGCGACGCGGCCGTGCTCGTCGGTGATCGCCTCGCCGATGTGGTTCTCCCGCTTGGGCCGGAACTCCGGCAGGAACCGGGTGAGCGCGAAGCGGCCGAGCCGGTACACCCGCCGCGGCCGGTACGCGGCGTCCAGCAGTCCGCCCGCCATGGTGCCGTCGTGGAAGGCGGCCCAGGCACGCTCCTGCTGCTCGACGGCGGCGCGCAGGCCGGCCGTCGAGGTGATCGGGCCGCTCTGGCGGAGGTCGGCCCGGAAGTCCGGGACGGGCGCGGAGAGCAGGGCGTAGTGGTGGATCAGCTCGCCGTAGAGGTCGAGCAGCAGGGTGCGGTGCAGGGCACGGTAGTCGTCGGGGTGCGGGACGGCGAACGCCGCGGCGAGGGCGTCCGCGACGTACACGACCACGCCGCACTGGCCGGGGTGGATCTCGAACACCCGCAGCGCGTCGGCCAGGCCGCGGACCTGGTCACCGCCGTACGCCTCCTCGGCGCGCGGGGACAGGCCGCGCCGCAGGGCACGCTCGGACCACTGCTCCCAGGCGACGGACGGGCCGCCGAAGTGCAGCGCGAGGTACCCCTCCAGGGCGAGGTGCAGCGGCAGGAACCGCAGCCGGGTGCGGCCCTCGCGCTTGGCCATCCGGCGCGGCACCCGGACGGGGACGCGCTCGGGCGGCGCGGCGGCCGGGCCGCCGTGCCGACCGGCGGCCGGGTCGAGCCGGGTGCCGTAGGCGGCGGCCGGGGTGCCGTCCCGGGTCCAGTCGGCGACGAACCCGTGCGGGACGTAGGAGACGTAGTGCCCCCGGCGGCCGACCGGCACGGCGGCGTACTCCGCCTCGTACAGCTCCTGGTGGAGCCGGAGGTCCCCGATCGGCTCGCCGCGGACCAGCGGCACCAGCCGCACGCCGCCCCACACCTGGGCGGGCCGGGCCTCCAGGCCGGTCAGGTCGAGGCGGAAGCCGGGGGACGGGGCCGCGGCGGTCACCGGACGGCCGCCCGTCCGCCGGCCAGGAAGCGTTCGGTGCGGGCCGCCAGGTGCGCCGTCAGCTCGGCGAGGCCGGTGCGGCCCTCGGCGAAGCGGGCGAACTCGACCAGCACGGGCAGGTCCTCGGCGTCGCGCAGCCCGGCGGTCGGCACCGTCGGGGCGAGCCGGCGCACGTCGAAGCCCTCCGCGTCGTAGACCGGGTTGAGGTGCACGATGCTGACCAGGCGCTCCGGGTCGAGCCGGGTGCGCCACACCCGCAGCACCTCGGCGGCCAGGCCGGGCGGGGCGTTGTCCCAGCCGTCGGAGACGATCAGCAGCCGCTCCGGCGAGGTTTCGAGCGCGTCCACGAGACGGCGGCCGAGCGGGGTCGGGCCGGAGGGCCGGGCGAGCAGCGCGTCGGTGCGGCCGGAGGTCCACAGCGCCGTGTACTCGCCGGCCAGCTCCGCGAGCAGGAAGTGGCAGGCGAGCGCGGCGGCCAGCGGCCGGCGGCGCTTCACGCCCGAGCCGTACGCCGACCAGCTGTCGTCGAGGACGGCGGTGACCCGGCCCCAGCCGCCCGGGGCCGCCCCGGCCGCGCGCACGGCCCGGCGGGCCGCGCCGCGCAGGGCGTCGGTCAGCTCGGTGCGGCGGGCGCGCCGGTCGGCGGGCGGCAGGGCCAGCACGTACGAGGCGAGCCGGGTCAGCGGCATCCGGGAGAGGTCGGTGGCCACCGCGCCCGCGGCGCCGCGGGCGCGCGCGGACTCCTGGAGGCGCAGCCGCTCCAGGGCGGTCAGCCGCGGCGCGATCCGCTGCAGGAAGTCGGCCCGCGGGATGCCGTGCCGGTGCGCGAAGGACTCCGCCACCGTGTAGGGGAGTTCGTAGACGGCGGACTGCTGGTGGTGGGCGCGCCGCCAGGCGTCCAGCAGCGGCGCCCGGTACGCCCCGCGCCGCCGCGGGGCGTACAGGAAGTCCCCGGTCTCCGGCTCGGCGGGCCGCAGGTGGGTGTGGCGCAGCGCCCGCTTGAGGCCGGCGCGGTACTTGACG
Source organism: Kitasatospora sp. NPDC056327 (assembly GCF_042261735.1). Classification (NCBI taxonomy): domain Bacteria; kingdom Bacillati; phylum Actinomycetota; class Actinomycetes; order Kitasatosporales; family Streptomycetaceae; genus Kitasatospora; species Kitasatospora sp. NPDC056327. Next base: position 13,453 of record NZ_JBHJRC010000029.1, read on the forward strand.
GCGTCGAGCGTCTGGTCGGGGCGGCCGGCCAGCCAGTCGCGCAGGATGGCGCGGGTGCGGCGGTTGTTGACCCTGGCGCGGCGCAGCTCGCCGATCAGCCGGTAGACCCGCTGCGGCGGCAGCAGTTCCAGCCGGCGGGCGATCAGCAGGCCCTCGGTGCGCCGCTGCTCCGGATCGGCGTCGCGGGAGCTCTCCAGCAGCCGGCGCACGATCAGGGCGGCGTTGTGGTCGTTGATGTCGAGGGCGAGCGCGGCGGCGTACGGGCCGCGGTGGTTGACGCACATGTAGGTGTGCAGGAAGTCCAGCGACAGCCGCTGTTCGGCGGCGCCGCCGTGGAACTCGCGCTGGCCGGTGCCGGTGATCGCGGCGTTGACGAACAGCAGCACGTCCTCGGCCGCGACCAGGTCGCCGTAGGTCTCCATCCTCCCGCCCCCCGTCCGGCCGTGCCGCGCCCCGTGTCGATGTGGGTCGCCGGCCGGGGAATGGGGGCACGAACTGCGAATCATTGCGGTAGAAGGCACGTTCCGGAAGTCGCACCGGAGTCCCGCGGCCGGCCGGACGACACTAACACCGGACGGCGGCGGGGGCGCAGCCGTTTTCGCGGGCGCGGGCCCGCCCCGGCCGCCGTCCGTACGGCCGGGGCCGCGGGGCCCGGGCCGGGGCCGCCGCAGGTCCGGCGGGGTCAGGCGCGGTCAGGCGGGGGCGCCCCGCAGCTCCAGCGTGCAGCACTTCACGCTGCCGCCGGCCTTGAGGAGTTCGGTGACGTCGATCCCGATCGGCTCGAAGCCCCGCGCGCGCAGCCGCGCCGCGAGCCCGGTGGCGGCCTCCGGCAGGACCACCCGGTGGCCGTCCGAGACGGCGTTGAGGCCGAAGACGGCCGCGTCCTCGTCGGTGGCGAGCACGGCGTCGGGGTAGAGCGCGGCGAGGGTGGCCCGGCTCTGCGGCGAGAACGCCGCCGGGTAGTACATGACCTCGTCGTCGGCGAGCACCGCGAGCGCGGTGTCCAGGTGGTAGTAGCGCGGGTCGACCAGCTCCAGGGTGACCACCGGGCGGCCGAGCACGCGCTCCGCCTCGGCGTGCGCCCGCCGGTCGGTCCGGAAGCCGGTGCCGGCCAGGATCCGCTCCCCGACGAGCAGGTGGTCGCCCTCGCCCTCGTTGCTGAACCCGGCCTGCACGACCGTCCGGTAGCCGCGGGCGCGGAACCACTCCAGGTGGGCGGGGGACTCGTCGGCGCGCTCGGGGTGGTGGAACCGGGCGACCAGGGCGGTGCCGTCCACCACGGTCGCGCCGTTGGCCGCGAACACCATGTCGGGCAGGCCGGGGACCGGATCGATCAGCTCGACGGTGTGGCCGAGGTCCCGGAAGAGCGCGTACAGCCGCTCCCACTGGGCCACGGCGCGGGCGCCGTCGGTCGGCTTCGCGGGCTCCATCCACGGGTTGATCGAGTAGTCGACCGTGAAGTGGGCCGGACGGCACATCAGGTAGTGGCGCGGGCGGGCGGTGCGGGACACGGGCGGTGGTCTTCCTTCCGGCGGGGTGGTGCGGAGGGACCGGACGGGGCGGGGTGCGCCCGCGGCCGGCGGGGTCCGGTGCCGGGCGCGTGGCCGGTCGCGCGGTCGCGCGGCGGCTCCGGCGGGGTCCCGGCGGGGTCGGTCGTGCCGAGCGTGCCGGGCGCGGCGATCGTGGACATGGCCGCGACGTGCACGGTGACCGGACGGCGGCGGTCCAACGGGGTTCGCCGGCCCGGGCCGGCGGGGCCGGGCCGGCCCCGGCGACACGCGGGCAGGAACGTGCCTGCGGCGGTGCCGAGCGGTGCCGCGGTGCACTGGCCCGGCAGGGCAGGCCGTCGAGCGGGAGGTGCCGGATGGGGACGACGACAGGGACCGGGACGGGGACGGGGACGGCGGAGGCCGGACCGGTCCGGGTGCTGGACGTCACCGGCGCGGACTACCGCCGGGCGTTCGAGCTGTTCCTCGCCGGGACCGACGAGAAGCCGCTCACGCACGCCCGGCTGAGCGAGGTCGTGGCGGGCCTCGGCCGCCGGCGGGTGCTGCTGGACGTGGGCGCGGGCGAGGGACGGACCACCGCGCACCTGGCGCAGTACTTCGAGCGCACGGTGGCCGTGGAGCCCAGCGCGGCGATGCGCGAGAAGCTCCGGCAGGCCTGCCCGGAGGCCCTCGTGCTGCCGGAACCGATCGCCGCCGCCCGACCGCCCGGGCCGGCGGACCTCGTGCACCTCTCGCACGTGCTGTACTACGTGCCGCCGCAGGACTGGCCGGCCACCGTGCGGCGGGTGCTGGACTGGGTGGCGCCCGGCGGGACGCTGCTGGTGGTGCTGCAGAACCCGGAGAGCCCGTGCATGCGGATGGCCGCGCACTTCACCGGCGTCCGCTACGACCTGGGGCCGCTGGCCGAGCGGCTGGCGGAGGGGGAGCGGGGCGGGGCCGCCGGGTACGCGTGCGCGCTGGAGGCGCTCGACCTGCGCTACCGCACCGACCGGCCGGCGGAGGCGGTGGACGTCGCCGAGTTCATGGTCAACGTCGCGGACCTGGCCTCGATGGACCCGCTGCCCGCGCGCGCCGACCTGGCCGCGTACGTCGAGCGCCACTTCGCCCGGCCCGGGGGCGGCTACGAGATCGGCCACACCCAGGACATGCTGACGGTCCGCCGGGCACCGTTCTGACCGGGGGCGGCCGCGACCGCGGGCCGGGGTGTGTCGGCCGGCCCGCTCAGGCCTCCGCCGCGCTCCACCGGTCGAGCGTCCCGCGCGCGTCGTCGTAGGTCAGCCAGGTGCCGTCCCCGAGCGGGCGGACGTAGCTGTCGACGGGTCCGTCGGGGTACCGGACCACCCCGCGGATCTCCAGGGTGCGGGCGTCGAGCAGCCAGTGCCGTGCGCGGTCCGGATCTCCGTCGGAGTCGATCGTCGAGGCGATCACGGTGTCGGCGTCCACGAAGCCGCAGCCGTGGTCCCAGCAGGGCGGGTCCTCGTCGTCGGCGGGCGGCTCGGGTTCGCGGCGGGCGACCACGGTGCCGTCGGGCGCGTGCAGGCCGAGGTCCGCGCCGTACTGGTCGACGGTCAGGAACCCCGGCGGGCCCGGGGGGACGTCCGCCAGGAGGCGGTCCAGGTCCCGGCCGAGCTGCCGGCCGGTGAGCTCCGCGCCGTCCCAGCGGGCCCAGTGGACCAGGACGCCGTCCTGCCCCATGCCGACGCAGAGGCCGACGTGCCTGCCGTCCGGGTGGGCGAGGTGCTCCGAGCCGGCGGCGGCGCTGTCCGGCAGCGGCAACCGGGCCAGCTCCCGCCCGTCCCGGGCGTCCAGGACGACCCGGTGTTCCGGGTCGTCCGGCCGGTGCGGAGCGGGCAGGACGTGCGCCCACACCACCCGGCCGTCGTCGGAGACGCGGCAGGAGCCGTGTCCGCGGCCGGCTCCCGGCCCGTCCGCGCCGCGCGGGTGGCCGCTCTCCGCGCCGTGCCCGCCGTGTCGGTACTCCCACAGCGTCTCCCCGCCCCGGCCGACGGCCCGCACCGCGTGCCGCCCGGGGAACACCGCGAACGAGCCGTCCGGGCTCACCGACGGGACGCCGTGCTCCCCTTCGGGCCACGGCGGCGGGAAGACGGCGGGTGCGCGTTCCCCGGCCAGGACGTCGTCCAGCCGGTGGACCTCCAGGCCGTGCCCGGTGCGGAGCAGCGCGCGGTGCGCGGCACCCGCGCGGCTCTCCAGGGCCCGGCCGTGGACCAGGGCGCCGCCGCCGGGCAGCCGGACCGAGTCGCGCAGATGTGCGGTGATCGCCATGGTCCGACGGTAGTGGCCGCCTCCGACACGTCCGGCCGCGGGGCCGGTGTGCGGCCCTCGGCCGGTCAGCCGGCGAGCCCGCTCTCCGCGGCGGTGTGGGCGGAGGCGAAGGTGAAGGCGCGCGGGGAGGGCCCGTTCGCCCGCAGGTCCGCCAGCCGCTCCAGCGCCTCGTCGACGGTCGGCAGGTGTCCGGCGGGGACCCACCAGAGCACCAGGTGCGCCCGGACGTGCCGGGCGAACCACTCGCGCCGGCGCCGCATCACGTCCAGGTGCCCGCTGCGGTAGGTGAAGTCCCACAGGGCCTCCGGGGACTCCCACACCGACATGTTGACGATGACGTTCTCGCCCGCCGGGCGCAGTCCGGTGGCGTCGCCCGCCCCGTCCTCCACGAGCCGCCAGACGAAGCCGGGCGCGCCCTCGGCCGTGGCGTTGACCGGGTCGAGCAGCGCGACGAAGGGGGCGGTCCGGGGGTCGTCGAGGGGGCGGGTGAGCGTGGCGACGTTGAGCTGGGCGAGGTGGGCGGAGGGGGCGGGGCGGTCGGCTGCGGCGGCGGGCACGGAGGCGGTCATGGCCTCATCCCAGCACGGCCCCGTTTTCTATGTCAATCGTCATTGTTTTTAGAAGGCTCGACCACCACGCAGCACGCGCCCGGCCTGGCGTCCATCCGCGCGCGGAGCGGACCGCCGGTGCCGAGCAGCCCCTCCAGCAGCGCGAGGTTCATGCCGCAGACGAGCGGCGGGAAGCGTTCGGCGACGGCGTGGAACGGGCAGTTGCGCATCCGGACGGCACGGGTCCCCCCGCCCCCCTCCTCCAGGTGCGGCTCGTAGCCCCGCGCGGTCAGTGCCGCCAGCGCCGCCCCGAGATCGCCGCAGGGCGCGTCCGTGCCGCGCAGTGCCTCGCCCCGGCGGCGCGCGGCCGCGCAGAGCCCGGCGTCCAGTCCGGCCTCCTCGGCGGCCTCGGCGAGCAGTTCGGCGGCGGTGCGGTAGTCCCGGGCGGGCAGCGACACGGACCGTTCGGCCGGGGTCCGGGTGTACACCTTGGCGGGCCGCCCCGCCCCGGGGCCCGAACGGCCCGTCAGCCGGCGGCTGCCGCTCTCCAGCAGTCCGGCCCCGGCCAGTCGGTCCAGGTGGTGCGCGGCCAGCGTGCGCGCCACCCCGGTCGCCTCGGCGGCCTCGTTGCGGCCGACCTCGCGGCCCTGGGCCACCACGTACTCGTACAGGCGGCGGCGCACCGGGTCCTGCAGCAGCGCGATCGCGTCGATGTCCTCCATCCGGTCATTCTAAGAACAACACGGATAGGGCATAGAAGCGGCGCCCGTTCAGACGTAGTGGCCGCCGGTGACCTCCGGCAGCGGGTCCGGCACCGGCTCCAGCAGCTGCGGGCCGTCGTTGCGGACGCTGTTGACCGCGGTGGCCACCGGCCGCACCAGCAGCTCGCCGGCCGGGGCGTGCAGCAGGCCGCGGACCTCGCCCGGGTCGGTGACGGCCGGGTCGAGCCAGGCGTCCACCCGGTCCGCGGTGAGGGTCACCGGCATCCGGTCGTGGATCCGGCCGGCCGCGTCGGTCGCCTCGGTGGTCAGCACCGTGCAGGTGACCAGCCATGCGCCCGGGTCGTCGTCCCCGGTCACCGTGCGGTCGCGCCAGAACTCGTACAGACCGGCCATCAGCAGCAGTCCGCCGTCCGGCCGGTGCAGGTAGTAGGGCTGCTTGTAGGTCTTGCGCCCCTCGGCGGCCGGGACCGGCCGCCACTCGTAGTACCCGTCCGCGGGCACCACGCAGCGCCGCTCCCGGAACGCCTTGCGGAACGCGGGCTTCTCGTGCGCGGTCTCCACCCGGGCGTTGATCATCCGGGCCCCGGCGCCCGGGTCCTTCGACCAGGACGGCACCAGCCCCCAGCGCAGCGGGCGGACCTGCCGGGTGATCTCCCCGGTCCCGCGGTCGACCCGCTCCACGACCCCGGCGACCAGGTCCGTCGGAGCGACGTTCCACGACGGCGTGAACGTCTCGGACGGCCACACGGACGCGCGCAGCAGGCCGGCGAGGTCGGGCGGGGTGGTGGTGGAGACGAAGCGACCGCACATGCGCCCCATCCTGCCTCCCCGCCGCCCCGTCCGTCACGTGCTTCACGTGCTTCACGGCTCTCGGGCCCGCCGCCCCGGCCGGCCGGTCACTTCCAGCGCCAGCACAGGGTGTAGGCGAAGTCCGGGAAGTCCCGGGAGCGCCAGGTGACCCAGCCGTGGTTCCCGCAGAACGCGCTGTTGTCGTAGGTGCTGGAGCGTCCGGTGACCACGGCGTTGGCCCCCGCGCAGCCGCCGACGTCGGTGAAGACCCGGTCGTCCGCGCCGCCCGACACCAGCAGGCACTGGTCGCGGGTGGCGTAGCCGGCGTCGTCGGGGTAGTTCATCGACAGGCAGAGCAGGACGTCGGAGGAGGGCTTGTCCCCGGGGGCCGAGTACGAGAGGTTGTAGCGCCGGAGGCCGGCGCAGACCGATTCGTCGCGGGTCCCGCGGTGGACGGCCAGGACCTTGAAGTTGCCGGTCTGGCAGGTCTGGACGCCCCAGGCGACGCCGGTGGCGTTGGCGCCGTAGACGCAGTCGCCGGTGCGCGCGTGGTAGGCGGTGCCGCCGGTGCTGCGGTAGCTCAGGCAGAGCACCCGCCCGTAGCGGACGGAGGACACGCTCACGTCGCTGTCGGTGACGCCGTCGCAGCTGTCCAGGTCGGTCGTGCCCTCGAAGAGCCGGACGAGCTGGAAGGTGCCCGGGGCGCAGACGGCCTCCCGGAGGTCGGCGCGGGTGTCCGTCCCGTAGTCGTGGAAGCAGTCGCCGACCGTGGCGGCGCCGACCGGGTCGGGTGACGCGGACGGCGTGGGGGTGCGCACCGGATCGGGGAAGCCGGACGGTTCGGCGGGGCCGGAGGCGGCCGGGGAGGAGACGGTGGCAGCCGCGGTCGGCGTCGGCGGGTCCGTGGCGGCCGGCCCGCCCCCGATGGTGCCGGTCAGCACCAGGGCGACGACGACGGCCGCGATCACCGCGACGATTCCGGCCCCGACCGCGGCGGGGGGCGTGCGCCGCACCGGAGGCGGCACGGGCGCCACCGGGAGCGGGAGCGGGAGCGGGAACGGTCCCGCGTTCCCGTACCCGGCCGGCCCGGCACCACCGGGGACGGCCGCGGCGGCGGGCACCGTCGAGGCGGTGCCGGCGGCGGCCAGCAGCTGCTCGGCCCAGACCGCCGGCGTCGGCCGCCGCGCCGGGTCGCCGCCGAGGCTCGCCCGGGCGAGGTCGCCGAGCACCGGCGAGACCGCCCCCAGGGCGGCGGGGTCGGTGGCGGTCTGGTCGCGTGCGAAGAGCCGCACGGCGAGCAGGGCCAGTTTGTGGACGTCACCGGCCGGTGTGGCCCGCTCCTCGCCGGCGGGCAGCTGCCAGTCGGGGGTCTCGGCCTGGGGGAGCGCCGAGCGGCCGCGCAGCCGCATCGCGTCGCAGTCGATCAGGAAGCACTCCGGCCGGCCGGCCGTGGTGAACAGCAGGTTCTTCGGCGACAGGTCGCCGACGGCCACGCCGAGGCGGTGCAGCCGGGAGAGGGTGGCGGCGAGGTCGGCCAGCAGGAGCAGCCGGTCCCGCTCGCTGACCTCCAGACCGACGCCGGCGACGTAGGCGTCGCCGTTGAGCAGGTACTCCAGACTGGCGAGCCGCCTGGCCGCGGCCGCGGGGCCGCCCAGGCCCCGGTACTCGAAGTGGAAGCGGTCGGGAGCCTCGCGCATCAGGAAGCCGAGGACCAGGCCCTGCCGGCGGACCACGGCGGCGGGCCAGGCGGTCCTCCCGCACAGCCACCTGCGTTCGGCGTCGCCCAGCTCGTCGAGCAGCCCGGCCATCGCGGCCAGCGCGTCGGCGTCGAGGTCCGGGAGCACGTGCGCGTCGTACTCCTTGTAGACGACGCCCCAGCTCTCGCCGGCCTCGTCGATCCGCCGGTTGGCCACCCGGTGGACGGTGCCCTGGCCGCCCTGGCCGAGGCGGTGCTCCAGGAGGAGTTCGCCGTGTTCGACGGCGCGGACGGGGCGGGCGGTCACGAGGTCCGCCCCGGGAGGTGCGGCCAGACGGCGAGCAGGGTGCGGTCGTCGTCGAACGTCTCCCGGGAGAAGTCCAGGACGTGGGCCAGCCACAGCGGTGCGGGCGGCCGGGCGAGGGTGTCGCCGAACAGGGCGCCGACCGGGCCGTCCCCGTCGCCCAGCGGGTCCCCGAAGCCGTCGGTCCCGACCAGCAGGGTGAGTTCCGGGGCGAGCCGGACGGTGGCGCGCTCGGTCGGGTCGGGCACGTCGGGCAGCGAGGTCACCTCGTTGTGGACCAGCAGCGCGTCGGAGCCCGTCTTCGAGGGGAACAGCGGGTGGTACCGGCCGTTCGGCCGCTCCAGGATCCAGGCCCCTGAGTCCCCGATCCGGCACAGTTCGGCGACCGGCCCGGCCGGGTCGGGGCGCACCACACCGGTGACCAGCGTGGTCGCGTACAGGCGCGCGACCTCGGCCGGGTCGGGCTCCTTGCCGTTCAGCCGCCAGCGGGCGACCTGCCACAGCCGCCGGGCGGCGTGCCGGGCGACGTCCTGGAAGTCCAGCGGCCCGGGCGGTCCGGAGAGCAGGTGGAGCGTGCGGGCCAGGGCGGCCCGGCAGGCCTCGATGGCGCCGAGTTCGGAGCTGGTCGCCGCCGAGACGCCGTCGGCGACGGCGAACGCGACGGTGCCGCTGGGCTCGTGCAGGGCGGCCCGCGCGGCGTCCTGGCGCGGCCGCCGGTAGTAGCGGTGCTTGGCGCCGCGCACCGAGGCGAAGCGGACCGTGAGGTCGGCGGTGGACCAGCCGTCGCACTCGGTGTCGGGGAAGTCGAAGGCGGGCTGACGGGGCGGCCGGGGCTCGAACTCGACGCCGGGCACGCCGACGGCGATCCGCCGCCAGGGCACGGCGGCGGCCGGCGGGGGCGGGGGAGTGCCGTCGGGACCTCCGGCGGCGCGCGGCGTCACAGCCCGACCTCGTCCATCGCGAGGGTGAACCGGTCCGGCCGGTTGACCACGAGGTGCGGGGCCGCGGAGTTCAGGGCGTGTCCCGAGGCGACCAGGCTGGCGGTCAGGGAGTGGAAGAACTCGGAGATCGCCAGGCCGAGGTCGGCCCCCGCGCGGGCGACGAAGGCGAACTCGGGCCGGGTCGCCACGTCGAGCATGGTCCGCGGCTCGGCGTCGCCGATCCCGCAGGCGATGATGTTCGGGGCGGTGGGCGTCCGGCCGCGGTCGGTCAGCAGGGCGTGGGAGCGGCGCCAGCCGTCGCCGTCGGTGGGCTGCCCGTCGCTCAGGAAGAACACCACCGGGCGGTGCACCTTGTAGCCCTGGCCGCGCAGCCACTGGACGTCGACCGGGATCCGCCGCAGCAGGTCGTCGAAGACCGCCCCGTAGTTGGTGAGCCCGCGGATCACCACCCGGGGCAGGGCGGTCTCCACCCGCATGTCGGCCACGGCGAGGCGGACCTGGACGTCCTCGGAGAAGCCGAGCACGGCCAGCCGCAGCTTGGCGGCGACCATCGGTTCGGCCCGGAGCCCCTCGCACAGCGAGACCAGGCCCTCGGAGAGTTCGGGCAGGTAGGGGCCCATCGAGCCCGATTCGTCGGCCAGTACGTACGCGGGCAGCAGGACTCCCCTGGTCTCGGCCACCGCATCCCCCTCTGCGTCGGTGTCGTGTGGTGTTCGGCCGGCGGCGGACGCCGCGTCAGGGCAGCAGTGCCCTGACCGCGGTGTCCAGGAGCCGGATCTCGCCGGCCACCGTGGCGGTGGCGGCGAGGCCCTGTCCGGCGCGGGCGAGGAACTCCAGCACCCGGTCCCAGCTGCGCGCCGGGGAGACCGTCTCGCGTCCGAGGTCCTCGGCGGCCCGGACGGTGCCGGGGTCGGTGCTGAGCCGCAGCCGTTCGACGAGCGCGAGCAGCCGGGCGACGAGCTCCGCCTGGTCCGCGCCCGCCTGCGACACGTGGACGGTGGCCGAGGAGTTCTCGCCCGCCGCCACGCCCGAGCCGGTGAAGTGGACGGTGGCGTCGCCGCTGACGTGGAACCCGCCGGAGATGTTGCGGTCCTCGCTCATCACCGCTCCCTGCGCTGTTCGGCCGGACCGCGTCCGACCATGGTCCGGATCCGGCTGCCCGCTCCGGCGGCCACCGGGGAGTTGACGAAGTCGATCCTGGAGTTGCCGGAGGCGAAGATGCCGCCGTTGTAGATGATGTTCTGGCGCTCCCTCAGCTCGGAGACGTCGACCCGGTGGTCCTGGAGGAAGTCGATGAGGGTGTCCAGGGTGCGCCGCTCGATGATCTTGGAGTACATCTGGCGGTCGATCTGCTGGTAGTAGCGCTGGAAGTGCGAGTCGCTCGCCAGCTGCCGGATGCTGGTCCGGGCGCCGTAGTTGAAGGCGCTCCGGGCGATCTGGCGGCGCTGGTCCTGCTCCTTGAAGAAGCCGTCGAGCAGCCTCCTCGGGGCGGTGACCAGGGCGAGCAGGGACCGCGCCAGCCGGCCGGGCGTCACGGCGAGCGAACCGGCCGTCAGTGCCGCCAGCTGCCGCCAGGTCGGCCGGTCGAGGAGGTGGTCGACCAGGTGGTAGCGGCGGTCGACCGGCGGGAGGAGCAGGGCGGTGCCCTCGACGAAGAGCACGTCCTTGGCGGGGCTGAGGGAGAACCGGACGGCGGTGGTGGACACCAGGTCGGCCGCCCAGCCCGAGACCGTGGCCACCAGGTAGGGCCGGGCCCGGCCGGATCCGTCCTCCCGCAGCCGTTCGACGGCGTGCGGGGGCAGCGAGACCACGGGGCGGCCCTCGGGGAGGGGGAGCAGGAGTGCGCGCAGGGCCGGGTCGAGGTCCTGCGCGAGGTCCGCGCCGTTGACGAAGACCCGCTCCGAGACGTGCACCCCGGGCAGCCCGAGGGAGGCGACCGCCCCGGACACCTGGTCGGCCAGCTCGCCCAGCCCGAACGGGAGCACGTCGTCGTGGTGGTCGGCCGGGCGGTCCACCGGAACGGCGAAGTTCCAGGAGTCGAAGAGGTTGCCGTAGCCGAGGAACGGCTCGTAGCCGGAGTGCACGGTGACGTTGCCCCGGTGGTCCTGGTCGGCGACGAGGCGCAGCCGTGCAGCGTCCCTGGCGCGGTTGACCGCGGGGGCCTGCGCGGGGTCGAAGGCGGTCCGGCTCAGCTTGGGCCGCAGCACCCCGTAGAAGACGGTGAGGCGCTCGACGAGGATGACCGCCCAGGCGAGCAGCAGCAGCGGGAGGAGGAGCACCGGCGCGCCGAGGGAGGCGAGCAGGGCGATGGAGATCAGCGCGAGCACGGCCTTGACCACGGTCTGGCGGGTGCGGGCGTCGAGGGCGTGGCGCAGGACGCAGACCAGGTCGACGCCGGGCGAGGAGGCGACGGCCCGGTGCGGTTCCTCCAGGACGGACTCGATGAGCTTCCCGGCGAGTTCGCCGTCCAGCTGGACGGCCGTGCAGAGGTAGCGGGTGGCGTCCGTGGCGAGGGGGGACCCCGGAGGGTGCGGCGTCCAGGAGGCCCGGCCCGGGATCGGGGCCCGGGCCGGTGCGGGCCCGGCGGGCCGGGGCGCGGGAGGTGCGAAGGTCGGGGCCGGCGGCGCGCTCGGCGCGGCCGGGACCACCGGGACGGTCGGGGACTTCGGGTGCGGCGGCCGGTCGGCTCCGGCCGCCGGGCGAGCGGCTCCGCAGCGGGTGCAGTGCGTGACGGCGGGGTTGCCCGTGCCGCAGGCGGCACAGGTCCAGACGGCGAAGGTGCTCACGGTCGGTGGCCTCTGTGCGACGGGCCGGCTTCCGCACGCCCGCCGCGCGGCCGGGAACGGGCCGTGCGTGTGCATGGTGAGTGCATGCCCTGGATGTCCCCGCAGGAACGGCCGCCCACCACCGGATCCGCAAGCTGCGGCCATACTGTGACCTGCCGTCGGACCCTGGGCCGATCGCCCGATCCGGTTGCGGGGAAACGCAACTGACGGGCCGTCACATTCGGGGCGGAGGTGGCCGGAGGGGCGCGCGGTGCGCACCGCGCGGGGCGCGGGGCGGGGGCGCGGGGCGACCGGAAAGAAGCGGGCGTGATTGCCCCGTCTCGCGCAGGGTGTCACTCTGCTCACCGTCGGCGAACACCGGGCCGCCGCCGGGGACGGACGCGCACGCGAGGGCGGGTGCGGACGGTGACCCGGCGCACGCCCGGCGGCCCGCCGCCACCACCGCCTGAGGAAGGACCGCACATGCCCGCCATCGGCAGTCAGCTCCTCGAAACCCCCGAGCGCCGGGCCCTGCGCGCCGCCGTCGCCGCGCTCGGCGCCCGCTACGGCTCCGCCTACCACCTCGCCAGGGCCCGGGCCGGCGAGCCCGTCGACGAGCTGTGGGCGGAGGCCGGCAAGGCCGGCTACCTCGGCGTCAACCTCCCCGCCGAGTACGGCGGGGGCGGCGGCGGGATCGCCGATCTCGCGATCGTGCTGGAGGAGCTCGGCACCGCCGGGTGCCCGCTGCTGCTGCTGATCGTCTCCCCGGCGGTCTGCGGCACGGTGATCGCCCGCTACGGCACGGAGGAGCAGAAGCGCCACTGGCTCCCCGGCCTCGCCGACGGCAGCCGCCGGATGGCCTTCGGGATCACCGAACCCGACGCCGGCTCCAACTCCCACCGGATCTCCACCGTCGCGCGGCGCGACGGCGGGGACTGGCTGCTCACCGGCCGCAAGGTGTTCGTCTCCGGCATCGACCACAGCGACGCGGTGCTGTTCGTCGCCCGCACCGAGGACGCCCGCACGGGCCGGCTGAAACCCGCCCTGTTCGTCGTCCCGCGCGACACGCCCGGCTTCGAGTACCGTCCGATCCCGATGGAACTCGTCGCCCCCGAACGGCAGTTCCAGGTGTTCCTGGACGGCGTACGGCTGCCCGCCGGGGCCCTGGTCGGCGACGCCGGGGCCGGACTGCTCCAGCTGTTCGCCGGCCTCAACCCCGAGCGGATCATGACCGCCGCGTTCTCCCTCGGGCTGGCCCGCCAGGCGCTCGGCAAGGCCGTCGGGTACGCCCGCACCCGGACCGTCTGGTCCACCCCGATCGGTGCCCACCAGGGCCTCGCGCACCCGCTCGCGCAGTGCGCGGTGGAGATCGAGCTGGCCCGGCTGATGACCCAGAAGGCCGCGCTGCTCCACGACGCCGGCGAGGACGCGGCCGCCGGCGAGGCCGCCAACATGGCGAAGTACGCGGCCGGCGAGGCCGCCGCCCGCACCGTCGACCAGGCCGTGCAGACCCTCGGCGGCAACGGCCTCACCCAGGAGTACGGGATCGGCGCGCTGCTCGCCGCGACCCGGGTCGGGCGGGTCGCCCCGGTCAGCCGTGAGATGGTCCTCAACTACGTCGCCCAGCACACCCTCGGCCTGCCGAGGTCGTACTGAGCGGCCCGGACCGGCGGCCCCGGCCGCGCCGCCCCGGCCATTCGAACGGATCGTCGCATCATCGTTCTGACATCTGACCGATTGCTCCCGGAGCGTGGCGGCCCGGCCCCTCCCGACCGGCCCCGACCTCGGATTTCGCCATACTGCGCCACCCCTGCGCCCCGCGCGCTCCGCCAAACGTCCGTCACTGGGGCGCACCAACCGCCCACTGTCCGTATGCTCCTGTCCGCACGCCGCACGGCCGGTCGCCAAGGACCTCCCGCCCGGCCGCCCCGCCCCGCGCCAACTACCGCACAGGAGGCACGCCTTGGTCTTCCACAGCGAGTTCCCGGACGTCGGCATCGTCGACCTCGCCCTGCACGACGCCGTTCTCGGCGAGGCCGAGCGCCACGGCGACCGGCCCGCCCTGATCGACGGAATCACCGGCGAGACCGTCACCTATGCGCAACTCGCCCACGCCGTCCGGCGGGTCGCCGCCGGCCTCGCCGCGGCGGGGGTCCGCCAGGGCGACGTGGTGGCCCTGTTCAGCCCCAACAGCATCCGCTACCCGATGGCGTTCTTCGGCGCCACCCGGGCCGGCGCCACCGTCACCCCCGTCTCCTCGCTCACCACCCACGCCGACCTCGCCGGTCAGCTCGCCGACAGCGGGGCCCGCTGGCTGATCACCGTCTCGCCCTTCCTGCCCACCGCCCGCGCCGCCGGCGACCGGCTCGCCGCCGAGGGCCGCCCGCTCGCCGGGATCGTCGTCCTGGACGGCGCCGAGGGCCACCTCTCCCTCGCCGACCTGCTCGCCGCCACCGGCCCCGAGCCCCGGGTCGACCTCGATCCCGCCGAGGACATCGCCGTCCTGCCCTACTCCAGCGGCACCACCGGCCTGCCCAAGGGCGTCATGCTCACCCACCGCTCGATCGCCACCAACCTCGCCCAGACCGACGCCGTCTTCCGCCCCAAGCCCGGCGAGCGGGTGCTCGCCGTCCTCCCCTTCTTCCACATCTACGGTCTCGCCGCGCTGCTCCACCAGCCGCTGCGCTGCGGCGCCACCGTCGTCGTGCTGCCCCGCTTCGACCTCGAACAGTTCTGCCGCACCGTCCAGGACCAGCGCGTCCAGTCCGTGCTCGCGGCCCCGCCGATCGTCCTCGCCCTCGCCAAGCACCCCGTCGTCGACCGCTACGACCTCACCTCGGTCGAGTACCTGCTCTGCGCGGCCGCCCCGCTGGACGGCGAGCTCGCCGAGACCTGCGCCCGGCGGCTCGGCCTGCCGCGCATCCTCCAGGGCTACGGCATGACCGAGCTGTCCCCGGTCAGCCACGTGATGGACCCGGCCGACCCGGACCCCGTCCCCGGATCGGTCGGCCGGATGGTGCCCTCCACCGAGCTGCGGGTCACCGCGCTCGACGGCGACGGCGACGGCGGCGCCGACCTCGGCCCCGGCGAGCGCGGCGAGCTGCTGATCCGCGGCCCGCAGGTGATGAAGGGCTACTTCGGCCGCCCCTCCGACACCGCCGCCACCGTCGACGCCGAGGGCTGGCTGCACACCGGTGACATCGGCTTCGTCGACGAGCGCGGCTACCTGCACATCGTCGACCGGGTGAAGGAGCTGATCAAGTACAAGGGCTACCAGGTCGCCCCCGCCGAACTGGAGGCGCTGCTGCTCAGCCACCCGCAGATCGCCGACGCCGCCGTCATCGGCGTGTGCGACGCCGAGGGCACCGAGTGCCCCAAGGCCTTCGTGGTCCGCGCCCCCGGCAGCGCCCTCACCGAACAGGAGGTGGCCACCTTCGTGGCCGGTCAGGTGGCCCCCTACAAGAAGGTGCGGGCCGTGGAGTTCCTCGACGCCGTCCCCAAGTCCCCGGCCGGCAAGATCCTGCGCCGCGAGCTGCGCGACCGCGAGGCCGCCGCCGCCGGCTGAGCGGGGCCCACCGGGCCGCCGTCGCGTTCCCCGGCGCGGGCGGGACCCGCCCCGGCGTCCGGGAGACCGCGCAGGACGCCCCCGACCCCGCCCGCGTCCCCGGCCCCGCCGACCTGCTCCCCGACGACGGGGCCCGACGATCCGGGGTGATCCGGCAGTGGACGAGCCTTCTGGAGAGTACGCTGCGGCCGGTAGGCCCATGACGCCCGTACACCTGGACGACCGGTGCCCCTCACCAAGGGGTCGCCCGGCGGCCGATGTCCGTGCAGTCTGGAGAAGAACCCCGACCGCACGGACCGCGAGGACCGGCCGGCCGGGCACGAGCCGAACCGGGGTGCAGCCTGATCATGCGGAGAGACGAGTGGGACGCCACCAACGCCACCGGCCCGGGCGCGGGCACCACCGCCGCACGACCGGACGGCCAACGCCTCGTCCCGCTCGCCACCGCCCTCCTCCAGGACGACGGCCTGATCCTGCACTGGAGTGAGGACGCCGAGTCCCTGCTCGGCTGGACCGCCGAGGAGGCCGTCGGCACCCACGCCGCCCGGCTGCTCACCGAGGACGGCGACGGCCCCGCGGCGACCGAACTCCTCGAACGCCTCACCAGCGGCAAGAGCTGGTCCGGCGTCCTCCCGGTCCGTCACCGCGACGGCCGCACCGTCGAGCTGGAGTTCCGCACCTACCCGGTCGCAGGCCCCGGCGGCACCCTGCTGCTGCTCGCCACCGCCTCCGACACCGCCGCCCTGCACCGGATCGAGGCCGACCTCGCCGTCCTCGACGGGATCTTCGGTCAGTCCCCGATCGGCATGGCCGTCTACGACACCGAACTGCGCTACGTCCGGCTCAACGAGTCACTGGCCCGGATGAACGGCCTGCCCGTCGCCGACCACCTCGGCCGCCGGATCAGCAGCATCCTGCCCGGCATCAACAGCACCGAGATCGAACAGCTGATGAAGCAGGTGCTGGCCACCGGCCGGCCCGTGGTCGACGCCCGCTCGCACGGCCGGGTCCCCGGCGACCCGCGCCGCGACCGGGCCTGGTCCGCCTCCTACTTCCGGCTGGAGGACTCCACCGGCCGGGTCTTCGGCGTCTGCTCCTCGATCATCGACGTCACCGAACGCTTTCGGGCCGAGGCCCGCGCCGCCCGCGCCCAGGAACGCCTCGCCACCATCGCCGAGGCCACCGCCCGGATCGGCACCACCCTCGACCTCCAGCGCACCGCCGAGGAGCTCATCGAGGCCGTCATCCCGCGGTTCGCCGACTTCGCCACCGTCGACCTGCTGGAAACCGTGCTGCGCGGCGCCGAACCCACCCCCATCCCCGACGACCGCGGCGCGATGCTGCGTGCCCTCGCCGTCGGCGAGGCCTACGAGACCGGGCTGGCCGGCGCCGTCGACACCGTCGGCGAGGTCGCCGAGTACGCCCCCGGCCGCAGCTACACCGAGTGCCTGCGCAGCGGGCGCCCGCTGCTGCGCGCCCACGTCGACGAGGAGGTGCTGCGCGGCCTGGTCGCCAGCCCGGACCGGGTCGCCCCCGGCCTCGCCGCCGGCATCCACTCGTACCTGATGCTGCCGGTCATCGCCCGGGGCATGGTTCTCGGCGGCGCCGAGTTCATCCGCATGCGCAACCCCGAGCCGTTCACCGCCGCCGACGTCGCGCTCGCCGAGGAACTCGTCGCCCGCACCGCCCTCGCCATCGACAACGCCCGGCTCTACCGGCGCGAGCGGGAGACCGCGCTGACCCTGCAGCGCAGCCTGCTGCCGCAGGAGATCCACCGCACCCTCGGCCTGGAGATCGCCTACCGCTACCTGCCGAGCAGCGTCACCAGCGAGGTCGGCGGCGACTGGTTCGACGTCGTGCCGCTCTCCTGCGGCCGGGTCGCCCTGGTCGTCGGCGACGTCATGGGCCACGGCATCCGGGCCGCCGCCACCATGGGCCAGCTGCGCACCGTCGCCCGCACCCTGGCCACCCTCGACATGCCGCCCGAGCAGGTGCTCACCCGGCTCGACGAGACCGCCACCGGCATCGGCGAGGGCCAGTTCGCCACCTGTATCTGCGCGGTGTACGACCCGCTGGAGCGCACCCTCCAGGTCGCCGCCGCCGGTCACCTGCCGCCGGTCTGGGTCGCCCCGGACGGCACCGCCCGCCGGATCGAGATCCCGCCCGGCGTACCGCTCGGCGTCGGCGGGGTGGCCTTCGAGTCGGTCGAGATCCCGCTCCCCGAGGGCGCCCTGGTCGCCCTCTACACCGACGGCCTGGTCGAACGGCGCGGCCAGGACCTCGACGACGGCATCGACCTGCTCGCCCGGACCCTGGGCGGCCCCGGCCGCACCCTGGAGGCCAGCTGCGACGCCGTCCTCGGCGCGCTGGTCAGCGGCGGCAGCGACGACGACATCGCGATGATCATGGCCCGGGTGCTGCCGCTGCCCGCCGACCGGGTTGCCACCCTCCCGCTCTCCGGCGGCGGCCGGCTGCCCGGCAAGGCCCGCCGCTTCACCCGCAGCACGCTCGCCGCCTGGGGCCTGTCCGCGCTCGCCGACTACGCCGAGCTGCTGGTCAGCGAGCTCGTCACCAACGCCCTGCTGCACGCCGACGCCCCGCGGCGGCTGCGGCTCTTCCGCGACCGGGTGCTCACCGTCGAGGTCTCCGACGCGGGCGGTCAGACGCCCCAGCTGCGCCCCTTCGCGGAGCAGGACGAGGGCGGCCGGGGCATGTTCCTGGTCAGCGAGCTGGCCCAGCGCTGGGGCAGCCGGCTGACCCGGGACGGCAAGGTGGTCTGGGCCGAGCTGGAACTGCCCTTCGGGAGCGGCTGACCCGCCGCCGCGCCGCCCGGCGCCGCCGGGAACGGCGGTGCCCCGCACCCCGGAGGGGGCACGGGGCACCGCGGACCTCAGACGTTCACCTTCTCCGGCGCCGGTTCCGGCGCCGCGCGGCGCCCGTCCTCCGGTGCGTCCTGCGGCACGGTTTCCGGGGCGGGCCCGGCCGTCCCGCGCAGCATCCGCCAGGCCAGCACCGCCGCGCCCAGCAGCAGCGCGCCCGCCAGCATCCCGGCGGCGTTCACGCCGTGCACGAAGGCCTCCCGGGCGCTGGCCAGCAGCGGGCCCGCCAGGGTCTCCGGCAGGGCGTGCGCCGCCTCGACCGCGCCGCCCAGTGACTCGCCCGCCTGCGCGGCCGCCGCCGGGTCCGCCCCGGCGGGGACGACCAGCCGGTCCGCGTACAGCGCGCCGACCACCGAGCCGACCAGCGCGATGCCGAGCGCGGTGCCCAGCTCGTACGCCGTCTCGGAGACCGCCGACGCGGCGCCGGCCTTGTCGGCGGGAGCCGCGCTCAGCACGAGGTCGGCGCCGAGCGTGTAGACCACGCCCTCCGCGGTGCCGACCAGCAGGAAGGCGGCGGCCAGCAGCAGGTAGGTGCTGTCCTGCTGGATCCAGCCGAGCAGGCCGATGCCCACGCCCATGGTCAGCAGTCCGGCGGTGAGCACCGCCCGGGCCCCGGCCCGGCGCACCAGCCGGGCGGTCAGCAGACCGCCGGCCATCGCGCCGGCGAAGGCGGGCAGCTCGGCCAGCCCCGCCTTCAGCGGCGGGTAGCCGCGGACCAGCTGCAGGTACTGCGAGATCACGAAGACGATGCCGGAGAGCCCGATCAGCGCGATCAGCGAGGCGAGCACGGCGGCGGTGAAGCGCCGGTTGCGGAAGAGCCGGACGTCCAGCAGCGGCGTCTCCAGCCGCAGCTGGCGCCGGACGAAGAGGAACAGCGCCGTCGCGCCCAGCACCGCGGTGGCCGGGACGTCCCAGCGGACGACGCCGTGGGCGGCGGCCTCCTTGATCGCGTAGACCACCCCGATCACCCCGGCGAGCGAGAGCAGCACGCTCAGCACGTCCCAGCGGCCCGGGTTCGGGTCCCTGGACTCGGGCAGCAGCCAGCCGCCGAGGACGAGCAGCAGCACCAGCACCGGGATGTTCAGCAGGAACACCGAGCCCCACCAGAAGTGCTCCAGCAGCACGCCGCCGACCACCGGGCCGAGCGCGGCGCCGGCCGTCGCGGCGGCGCCCCAGATGCCGATCGCGGTGGCCCGCTCCCGGTCGTCCGGGAACAGGGTGCGGATCAGCGAGAGGGTGGACGGCATGATGGTCGCCCCGGCCACGCCGAGCAGCGCCCGGGCCAGGATCAGCCAGCCCGCACTGGGTGCGTAGGCGGCGAGCAGCGAGGCGGCGCCGAACGCGGTGGCGCCGATCAGCAGCAGCTTCTTGCGGCCGATCCGGTCGCTCAGCGAGCCCATCGAGACCAGCAGGCCGGCCAGGACGAAGGAGTAGGCGTCGCCGATCCACAGCAGCTGGGTGCCGCTGGGGCGCAGGGTCTCGCTGATCGAGGGGATGGCCAGGGAGAGGACGGTCGCGTCGACGGCGACCAGGGTGACGGCCAGGACGAGGACGGCGAGGCCGGTCCAGCGGCGGCGGGGCTGGAGGTGGACGGTACTGCTCATGGGTATCGGTGTCCGGTTTCCGGTCCGAGGTGCGGTGGATGTGGGTGGATCAGTGCGGCTGGGCCTGGACCCGGGCCTGCGGTCCTGACGTGGTCTGCGGCTGCGAGGGCGGACCCGGCGGCGACGGCGCCTGCGGGGCGGTGCGCAGGGCGCCGCCGAGGAACAGCTCGGCGAGCGAGAAGACGGCGTCGCGCGGGGCCAGCCGGCCGTCCTGGACGGCCCAGCCGATCCCGGCGACCAGGTCGAAGAACGCCTCGCTCAGCCAGGCCGCGGAGAGCTCGATGCGGAAGACGCCCTGCTGCTGCCCGCGCAGGAAGAGCGCGTGCAGCCGGGCGATCTGGGCCTCCCAGAGCGCGTTGACCGCCTCGTCGTCGTAGAGCTGGCTCTCGCCGGTCAGGTAGGCGCAGAGCATCGCGTCCGGCACGATCGCGTCGACCAGCCGGCGGAGCGCGGCGTGCGCGTCGCCCTCCTCGACGGCGGCGGTGTCGAGCGCGGCGGCCAGCCGCTGGAGCCCGAGCATGCCGACCTCGCTGATCAGCGCGTCCCGGCCGGGGAAGAGCCGGTGCAGGGTGGCGCGGCTGATGCCCGCGGCGCGGGCGATCTCGTCGAGGTGGGCGGTCGGGCGGCGGGAGAGCACGCCGACGGCGGCTTCGAGCACGGAGTCACGGTCGGTGGCCATGGAGCGAGTGTACGCCGGATGAGACGTGGATGTCTCAGAATTGATTCCGCCGTCTCGTCCGAGGCTTCCCCGTTCGCCCCGGCCGTCCCTCCCGGCCCCTCCGTGCTCCGCCGGGTCCGTCCCCGGGCAGCAGAAAACCGGGGACGGCGGTGCCGTCCCCGGTTTCTCCGTGCCGGTCAGCTCTGGTTGTAGAAGCCGGTCTCGTCCAGCGGGCGGTCGATCACCATCACCTCGACGTCCGCCGGCGTGAGCAGGAAGACCCGGCGGGCGATCCGCTCGATGCCGCCGCGGGTGCCGAAGATCAGACCGGAGGCGAAGTCCACCATCCGCTTGGCCTCGGACTCGTCCATCTCGGTGAGGTCCATGACCACCGGGGTGCTCGCCCGGATGTGCTCGCCGACGGTGCGGGCCGCCTCGAACCCGGTCGGCCGCAGGGACACGATCTTCGTCGGGGCGGGGGAGGACGGTACCGTCTCCTGCTCGACCCACTCGTCCTCGTACACCGCGGCCGGGTAGCTCCCGGAGGGCATCAGCCACCCGTTGTGGTGCTCGTCGCGAAGTGCTCCCATGCCGCGCCTCCCTGCCTCTGTTCCGTACAGGTCCCCCGGTGCGCGTGTCCTTTTGACACGTCATCCACTCGTCGGAACTGTCCGAGTATCGCACTGATCACCGGTCTCGTGCCCGCTCGCGCGGTCCGTACGAGTCGCGCCGCGCCGGTGACCCGGGCGCACCCGGGCAACAGTTGCGACGCGACGGAACGGCGTACGGTTGCGCGCGTAGACCATATCGGTCGCGGTCACCGTCCAATTGACCTTCTGTCAACAATGCGGGAACGATTTCATGCGGCACCGACAACGCCCCCCGCCCGGCCGAGCGGATCGGTGTGTCCCGCGCGCCCGGCGTGCCGGTTCGGGCGCCCGGCGCTCAGCCGGTGTCCGCGCGCCGGCGCCGGACGGCCGCCCGCACCACCGTGACCAGGCTCACCAGACTGAGCGCCGCGATCACCCCGGCCGAGAGCAGGAAGCCCGCCGACCCCGGCTCCCGGGCGGTGGCCGCGGCCGTGACGTAGACCGCCGTCAGCGGCGCCGCGCCCAGCGTGGTCGCGGTGACGAAGGGCAGGAACCGCACCCCGGAGAAGGCCGCGCCGAAGTTCCCCGCCTGGAACGGCAGGCCGGGCAGCAGCCGCAGCAGGAACACGCTGCGGAACCCCTGCTCGGTGAACCGCCGGTCGAGCGCGAGCAGCAGCCGCCCCCGCAGGTGCGGGCGCAGCGCGTCGCGGCCGAGCCGGCGGGCCAGTTCGAACGCGAGCGCGGCGCCGAGCGTGGTGCCGACGACGGCCAGCACGGTGCCCTCCCGCACGCCGAGCAGCAGCCCGGCCGCCGCGTTGAGGGCCGGGCGGGGGAAGAAGGCCGCGGTGCCGATCGCGTAGACGGTGACGAACAGCGCCGAGCGCCAGTACCAGGGCGTCCCGCCGGAGAGCCGGCCGTCGAGCAGGGCGGTCGGGCTCCACAGCAGCAGCGAGGCCGCCGCCGCACCGAGGACCACCAGCAGCAGCACCAGCCGCAGCCGTGCCGCTCGCGGCACGGCCGCGCCCCCGGGGTGCTCCGGCGCGGGTCCGGAGCCGGCGGCGGGTTCCGGCGCGGCCACGTCGGACGGCGGCGGGGGTGTCACGGCTGCGGGCACCCGCCGAGCCTAACCGCCGCCGCACCGCCGCCGGTACCGAGGTGGGCGCTCCGGCGGCGACCGCCTGGCGTGACCGGAAGGGGCGGCCTCAGATCCAGACCTGGTTGAGGCCCTGGTTCGGCACCCACTGGACGACCGGGACGCCGTCCGCCGGGTCGGAGGCGGGGACGTCGAGGACGAGGCCGCTGTGCACGTTGGTGAGGGTGTGGATGCCGCTGTGGTGGACGACGGTCTCCGTCCAGGCCTGGTTGAGCCCGCGGTTGCAGGTCCACTGGACGGCCTGGGTGCCGGAGGCGCGGCTGTAGTCGGGGATGTCGAGGCACTTGCCGCTGTGGACGTTCACGTACTCGTGGTCGCCGGTGCGGATCCACTGCTGGTTGGCGCCGCCGTGGCAGGTCCACTGGCGGACGGGGGCGCCGTTGTCGGTGCGCCAGTCGGCGACCTCCAGGCACTTGTTGGTGGCGGCGTTCCTGACCACGTCGGGGCCGGGGACGGCGGCCCCGGCCGGTGCGGCGGTCAGGGCGGGCGCCAGGATCGCGGCGAGGCCGGCGGCGACGGCGCCGAGCCGGGCGGCGGCGGTGCGACGGGGCGTGCTCATGGTTCCTCCTGCGGTGGTGTGGTGCGCGGAAGGTGAGGTGGGGCCTGGTCGGTGCGCGGTGGAGCGGGTGGCGGCCGGCCCGGCCGGTCCGGGCCCGGACCGGACCTGAGCCGGACCTGAGCCGGACCTGGGCCGGACCGGGAGGCGGTCCTGGCGGTCAGCGCGGGCCGTCGGTGCCGTTCGACGGGAACCAGATCTGGTTGTAGGCGACGGGAGTGTCGATCGGGTTCCACTGGACGACGGGGGCGCCGTCGTCCCGGCTGCCGAAGGCGACGTCGAGCAGCAGACGGCTGTTGGCGTTGACGTAGCGGCGGCTGCCGGAGTGCATCAGCTGCTCCGTCCACTTCTGGTTGTCGCCGCCGTTGCAGGTCCAGATCACCGGCCGGGTGCCGGGCGCGGTGCTGGCGAAGGGGATGTCGAGGCACTTGCCGCTGTGGACGTTGACCAGCTCGCGGGCGGCGGTCCAGTACCACTGCTGGTTGGCGCCGCCGGTGCAGGTCCACTGGCGGACGGCGGCGCCGTCGCCGGTGCCCCAGTCGGCGACCTCCAGGCACTTGCTGGAGTTGAGGTTGAGGACGGAGAACGGGGCGGAGTAGGGCGCGGGCGCGGCGGTCTGCGCCCGGGCCGCCGGAACGGCCGCGGCGAGACCGGCCGCGAGGGCGAGCACGGCCGCGGCGGAGCCGGCCCTGCGGGCGGGGGTGGTGCGGAGGGACATCGGACTCCTCGGGATGCGGTGGAGCGGGTTCCGAGCCCGGCCCGCGGCGGGACCGCGGGCCGGGCGTTGGGACGGTGGATCAGCCGGCCGGTCGGCGGCCGGTGGAGCGGGGGGTCACGGGCCCGCGGTGAAGTCCGCGGGGAACCAGACCTGGTTCGGGCCCGCGTTGCGGGTCCACTGGATGACGGGCGCGCCGTCGGCCAGGCTGCCGAACGCGACGTCGAGCACGAGGTTGCTGTTGACGTTCACCCAGCGGTTGGTGAAGGTGCTCACCGCCTCGTCGGTCCACTTCTGGTTGGTGCCGCCGTTGCAGGTCCACTGCACGGCCTGGGTGCCCGGCTCGGTGCTGGCGAAGGGGATGTCGAGGCACTTGCCGCTGTGGGCGTTGACCAGCTCGTTGCCGGTGGTCCAGTACCACTGCTGGTTGGCGCCGCCGGTGCAGGTCCACTGGCGGACGGTGGCGCCGTTGCCGGTGCTCCAGTCGGTGACCTCCAGGCACTTCTCGGAACCGTAGTTCGCGATGGAGAAGAGCGGGCCGGAGGCCGCGGGCGCGGTGGGCCGCGCGTGGGCCGCCGGGGCGGTGACGGCGAGGCCGCAGGCGAGTGCGGCGGCGAGGACGGCGGCCGTGGAACCGGTGCGCCGGGCGGGTGCGGTGCGGAGGGACATACGGGACTCCTCGTTGGCATGGTCGGTACCGGAACGGCCCGGTCCGGGGAGGGGGAGTTCGGGCACGACGAGGGGCTCGGACGTCCCCCCTCCCGGTCCGGCCGCGGGTATTCGATCATGCGGTGGGGCCGTCGGGGAACCGGTTTTCGAAAGTCGGTCCGGTCCGGACCCGACCGGGGCTCCCGCGGTCGCTCCGGGTGACCACCGGAGGGCGTTCGGTGGCCCGGCGCGGCCGGCTCAGCCCTGGGTCACGGTGGCGGTCCACAGCTGGTTGGCGCCTCCGTTGGCGCCCCAGAGGGTGACCGTGGCGCCGTCGGAGGGGTCGTAGCCGGCCACGTCGAGCACCAGGCCGAGGGACGACAGGAAGCCGGGGGAGGGCGCGTTGACGCCCGGGGTGGTCCACTCCTGGTTGTTCTGCCGGACGCCGGAGCAGGTCCACTGGACCGGCCGGGTGCCCCAGACGGTGCTGAAGCCGGGGACGTCCAGGCACTTGCGGCTGTACTCGTTGACGAGGATCCCGTCGCCCCAGGTCCGCCACCGCTGGCTGAGGCCGCCGTGGCAGGACCACTGCCGGACGGGGGCGCCGTCGTCGGTGCGCTGGTCGGCGACCTCCAGGCACTTGCCGGTGGCGAGGTTGCGGAACTCGACGTGGTAGGGCTTGGGGGACGGGATCTGTTCGGCGTGGGCGGCGCCGGGTGCGGCCAGCGGCAGCGCGGCGGCGAGTCCGGTGACGAGGGTGAGCAGCGTGGCGCGGGTGCGCCGGGGCAGACTCATGCTTGCTCCTGGCAGAGGCGGTTGGTGGGCGGGAGGTGCGGTGGTGCGTGGTCCGGGTGCGTGGTCCGGGCGATCGGGCGCGCGGTCAGGAGGCGCGCCACAGCTGGTTGGCGCCCCCGTTGGCGCCCCAGAGGACGACCGGCGTGCCGTCGGCGGTGCTGCCGCCGGGCACGTCGAGCACCAGGCCGAGGGCGGACAGGTAGTCGAGTTCGGGGCGGCCGTGGCCCGGAACGGTCCACTCCTGGTTCGTGCCCAGGTGGCATTGCCACTGGACGGGCTGGGTGCCCCAGACGGTGCTGCCGCCGGGGACGTCCAGGCACGTGCCGCTGAGCCGGCTGACCAGGCCGTGGCCGGCGTAGCCGATTCCCCACTGCTGGTTGGGCCCGCCGTGGCAGGTCCACTGGCGGACGGGGGCGCCGTCGTCGGTGCGCCGGTCGGCGACCTCCAGGCACTTGCCGGTGGCCAGGTTGCGCAGGGTGAAGTAGGGCGGCGTCGGCTGGACCCCTCCGGCCAGGGCGGTGCCGGGTGCGGCGAGCGGGAGCGCGCCGGCGAGGGCGGCGGCGAGGGCGAGCAGTGTGGCGCGGGCGCGCCGGGACAGGCTCATGCTTCCTCCTGACGGGAGCGGTGCGGGAAGGGTGCGGTGGTGCCCGGCGCCGGTGCGCGGTGGGTGCCGGGCCGGGTGTCCGGGGTCAGTACCGGGCGGTGGTGCAGGCCCACCGCTGGTTGGTGCCCCCGTTGGCGCCCCAGGTGACGACCGGGGCGCCGTCCGCCGGGTCGCCGCCCGGCACGTCGAGCACCAGGCCGAGGCCGATCAGGTAGTCCGGCGAGGGGAGTCCGTAACCCGGGACGATCCAGTGCTGGTTCGCCGACGACGTGCCGCCGCAGTCCCACTGGACGAGCCGGGTGCCCCAGACGGTGCTGTTGCCCGGGATGTCCAGGCACTTGGCGCTCGCGCCGTTGGAGAGGGTGCCGCCGTAGCCCAGGAACCACTGCTGGTTGGGCCCGCCGTGGCAGGTCCACTGGCGGACGGGGGCGCCGTTGTCGGTGCGGTGGTCGGCGACCTCCAGGCACTTGCCGGTGGCCACGTTGCGCAGTTCCAGTTGGGGCGGGTGCGGGATGGGCTGCGCCCGGGCGGCGCCGGGGGCGGCGAGCGGGAGCGCGGCGGCGGGGGCGGCGGCGAGGGCGAGCAGGGCGATGCGTGGGCGGCGTCTGTGACTGGGTGACGGGTCGGTCACGGGTGTCCTCCTCA
The DNA here is from genome assembly GCF_042261735.1 of Kitasatospora sp. NPDC056327. Taxonomy (NCBI): domain Bacteria; kingdom Bacillati; phylum Actinomycetota; class Actinomycetes; order Kitasatosporales; family Streptomycetaceae; genus Kitasatospora; species Kitasatospora sp. NPDC056327. The sequence continues at coordinate 39,421 of NZ_JBHJRC010000029.1, forward strand.
GGTGCTGCGGACGGTGCGTTCGGCCGGGAAGCCGAGGAGCCGGAGCCGGGACTCCCTTGCGGCGTCGCGGTGTTGGACAGCCGCTGGTTCGAAATAGTTGTGCGGAGCCTGAGGAAAATTCATGAACTCGTGTTCACAACCCGCGGCGGTGGGCGCGGCGTCGCACGCGGCGACCGCGCTCGCCGGGGTGTGCCCGTCGGCGCCGCCCGGGAAGGCGAGGACCGGCGCGGTCGGGCGGTCGGGCGGCGGGCAGGGTCGGCCCGGGTGCGCCGCCGTGGGTGTCGGGGCGGCCGTGGGAGCCGACCGCCCCGGCGGTGCCGAGCGTGCACGGCCGGGCGATGCCCGCGGTCGGGTCGGCGCCGAGTGCCCCGGGGCTGGGTGCGAGCAGGTGCGGGGGCAGGTTCGGCAGCTCGCCGAGTTCCGGTGCGCGGTTGTGCGGATCGGTGCCGGCGGTGCGCCCGTGGTGGTCGACGGCGAGTGCCGGAAATCCCTGCTCGCCGAGCCGGACGGCGGTCCGCCGGTGGCACGCGGAAAGGCCCCTGCAGTCCGGCAGGACGGGGACGGCGGGTCCGGCGGGACGAGCATGGCGGGTCCGGCCGGGTGCTCGGGCCGGCCGGGGAGGCGTCGAGGACCGCGCCGTCGGTCGAGGTCGGCGCGCATTCGGCGGTCTCGGCGAGGGTGTGGGTGGCGGGGGTGAGGACGAGCGGCGCGGCGTCGGCCGGCCGGCACCCGGGGGAACCCTCCGCGATCGCGGAAACGCCGGGCGCGCCCACTGCGCGCCCGGCGTCCGGGATGTCGGCGAGAATTCCCGGGGGATCTCCCGTCAGATCGCCGGGGAATTTCCTTCGAAGGACTTTTCCGGTTCCGGAGTGATCGCGTTCTCCGGGCGGGCGCCGTGCGGGGCGTGCTCCTCGGCCCGGCGGAGCGCGCCCGCGCTCAGCAGCAGCGCGGCGGAGAGCGCGGTGACCACCCCGAAGGAGACGGTGAGCGAGGTGGCCTGGGCGAGGCCGCCGACGATCGCGGGGGCGATCAGGCCCGAGGTGTAGGTGACGGTCGCGACGCCGGCGATGGCCTGGCTGGGGTTGCTGCCGATCCGGCCGGCCGCCGCGAAGGCGAGCGGGACCACCACGGCGACGCCGATCCCGATCAGCGCGAACCCGGGGACGGCCAGCGCCGGGCGGTCCGCCACGACCACCAGCAGCCCGCCGGTGGTGGCGATCGCGCCGCTCAGCCGGGCGGCCCGGACGGCGCCCAGCCGGCGGATCGCCGCGTCGCCGGCCAGCCGGCTGACCGCCATGGTGAGCGAGAACGCGGTGTAGGCGGCGGCGGCCACGGCGGGGGAGGCGCCGGTGACGTCGCGCAGGTAGACGCCGCTCCAGTCCATCGAGGCGCCCTCGGCGAACACCGCGCAGAAGCCCACGAGTCCGATCACCAGCGAACTGCGCGGCGGCAGCGCGAAGCGCGGCGGGGCCTCGGTCTGCCCGGCCGGGCGCCGGTCGGGCAGTGCGCCGCAGACCGGCTGGGTGAGGAGCAGCAGCACGGCGGCTGCGACGGCGATCTGGATCCGCGGGTCGAAGTCCCGGTGCGCGGCGAGGATGCCGACGCCGGCCGCCACCAGGCCGCCCGCGCTCCACATCCCGTGCAGGCCGGACATGATGGAGCGGCCGAGCCGCTGCTCGACCTCCACGCCCTGGGCGTTCATCGCGACGTCCGACATGCCCGCCGCGGCGCCGTAGGCCAGCAGGAACAGACAGAGCACCGGCAGCGAGGGGGCGAGCACGGGCAGCGGGAGGACGAGGCAGCAGAGCGAGACCAGTCCGGACACCGCCGCCCGCCCGCCGTAGCGGTGGACGAGCCGGCCGGCCAGGGGCATCGCGAGCGAGGAGCCGATGGCGGGCATCACCAGGGCCAGCCCGAGCTGGCCGGTGGAGAGGCCGAGGTGGTCCTGGATCCAGGGGATCCGGCTGACGAAGGTGCCGCCGATCGCGCCGTGCACGGCGAAGACGAGGGCGACGGCGATGCGCGCCCGGCGGGCGGCGGCGCGGGTGCCGGGGGATTGTCCTGCGGTCGGGCTGGTGGTCATCCGGTTCTTCCCTCCCCGCCGCGCGGGGCGCGGCGGTGGCGTGGGGCGGTGGGGCGGGGTGCTGCGGTGGCGCGGTGGTTCCCGTCGACGTGGCAGTGCGGCGACGGTTCGATAAATTATCAGGAAGGGACCCTGATAGAAACACTCTGGAAGGATGACCGGCCATGACCACCGCGCGTACGGCCACGCCGAGCACCGCCCGGGCGATCAACGACCGGTTGGCGCTCGACCTGCTGCTCGACCAAGGACCACTGACCGCGACCGAGCTGCGCGGCCTCACCGGCCTCTCCCGGCCCACCGTGGCGGACCTGCTCGACCGGCTCCAGCGGGCCGGGCTGATCGCCCTCGTCGGCGAGCGCGGCGAACAGCGGCGCGGCCCCAACGCCCGGCTCTACGCCCTGGCCGCCTCCCGCGCCCACCTCGCCGCCGTCGACGTCCGCTCCGCCGGCGTCTCCCTGGTCGTGGCCGACCTCGCCGGGCAGGTCCTGGGCGCCGCGGAGCTCGCCGTCGAGGACCCCGGGCCCGACCCGGACGCCCACCGCGCCGCCGTCGACCGGATCGTCCGCACCCTGCTCGACACCGCCCGCCGGGCCGGCGCCGGGCACCTGCACACCGTCGCCGTCGGGGCCCCCGGCCTGGTCGACGCGACGGGCCGGCTCCAGTCCACCGGGGAGCTGCCCGCCTGGCACGCCGGGCTCTTCGCCGCCCTGCGCGGGCTGCCCGGCACCGACGTGATCCTGGAGAACGAGGTCAACCTCGCCGGGCGCGCCGAGTACCGGACCGGCGCCGCGCGCGGCCGGGACGACTTCGTCCTCGTCTGGCTCGGCCACAGCGTCGGCGCCGCCGTCGTGCTCGACGGCAAGCTGCGCCGCGGTGCCGGCGGCGGCGCCGGCGAGATCTGCTTCCTGCCCGTGCCCGGCACCACCGCCCTGCCCACCGCCGCCGGCTGCGCGGGCGGCTTCCACGGGCTGGCCGGCAGCGCCGCGGTCTGCGCGCTGGCCCGCGCCCACGGGCTGCCCGCCGCCCCGGCCGACGACGCGCCCGCCGCCGAGGCCGCCGTGCGCGCCGCCCTCGACGCGCTCGGCGAGGGGGAGCCCGGCGGTCCGTTCCTGGACGAGCTGGCCGAGCGGATCGCGCTCGGCACCTCCGCGATCTGCGTGATCCTCGACCCCGGCTGCGTCGTCCTCGGCGGCGAGATCGGCCGGGCCGGCGGCCCCGAGCTCGCCGCCCGGGTCGAACGGCGGCTGGCGGGCCTCTCCCCGGTGCGCACCGAGGTCCGGGCCGGCGAGGCCGGCGGCGGCGCGGTGCTCGGCGGCGCCGTGCTCACCGCCGGGGACGCCGTCCGCCGCGACCTCTTCGGCGAGCCGTGAGGCCTGCGCCGGGGCGGACACCGCTTCGCGGGGCGCACGCCCGGTACGGCAGGATGGGCGGCGGGGCCGGGACCGGGCGGGGGCGAACCACCGCGGGAACCGGCGCCGCCCTCCCGGCCGTCCCTCCGGTCGTCCTGCCCTCCGTCCGTCCCCTCGTCCGCCCCTCCGCCCGCCTTCCCCTCCGTGCGGCCCGTCCTCCGGCCCGTCGTGCCGGCCTGCCGGACCGCCGCCGGGGTCACCGGCCGGACCACCGCCCGAACCACCGTCAGGAGTCTCAGCCATGGGCCAGCCCGGGGCACCGGCCAACCCGTACCGCATCGGCGAGGCAGCCGCGCTGCTCGGCGTGAGCGCCGACACCATGCGGCGCTGGGTGGACGCCGGCCGACTCGTCGCCGAGCGCGACGAGCACGGCCACCGGATCATCGCCGGCGCCCGGCTGGCGGCCTTCGCGCGCGAGCTGGCCCGGCCCGAGACGGCCGCCGCCGAGGGCCGTCCGTCCTCGGCCCGCAACCGGTTCCCGGGGATCGTCACCGACGTGGTGCTCGGTGACGTCGCCGCCCAGGTGGAGATCCAGGCGGGACCGTTCCGGGTGGTCTCGCTGATCAGCCGGGAGTCGGCGGAGGAGCTGGAGCTGGTGCCCGGGGCACCCGCGACTGCGGTCATCAAGTCCACCAATGTGATGATCGAACTGCGCTGAGTCGCCCTCTGGGCCCCGTCGAGGAGAGGACCGTCCGATGCCCCACCCCCGGTTGCCGTCCACCCAGGCCGCCGTCACCGCGATCGAGGCGCTGGCCGCCCGGCACGGACGCGCGGTGAGCACCGGTCACGACATCGGCCGTGACCGGACCTTCGCCGGGTGGGTCGGGGCCGACGGCGGCGGCGCGGACGAACTCGCGGCCGGCGTGCCGCACGAGGCGCTGGTCGAGATCGCCGGCCCGCCCACCATCACCGTCCGGCTCTTCGTCCACGACGAGGCCGTGGTCACCGTCGACAACATCGCCTTCGACGTTCCGCGCGACAGCGTCCCGGCGTTCCTGAACTCCGTCTGGACCGGTCTGGTCCACGTCCGGCAGCGGGTGTTCCCGCCCTCCTGCACCATGATCGTCACCGTGCCGGGGGAATCGAGCTACCGCGAGGCCGTGACCCTGTACACCCTGAGCCCGTGGCTCGCCGGGAAGCTCCGGTGAACCGCGCCGCCCGGAGCGCCCGCCGTGCCCGGAGCGCCCGCAGTGCCGCCCGTCCCGCCGCCCGCCCCGCCGACCGATGAACGGACCGATGACCGCATCCGCCGCCACCCGCCGCCCCGTCCTCGCCGTCGCCCACCGGGGTGACCCGTACCGCCACCGCGAGAACACCCTGCCCTCCGTCGAGTCCGCGTTCGCCGCCGGCGCCGACGCCGTCGAGGTGGACGTCCGGCTGACCCGTGACCGGGTCCCGGTCCTGCTGCACGACGCCACCCTGGAACGGCTCTGGGGCGATCCCCGCCCGCTGTCCCGGCTCACCGCCGAACAGCTCGACGCCTTCGGCGACGGCCGCCACCGCATCCCCACCCTCGCCGAGGCGCTCAAGAGCACCGGGGCCGCCGCATCCGGGGCCAGGCTCCTCATCGACCTCGACGACGCGGGCCCGGCCGCCGCGACCTGGGAGGTCGTCACCGGGCTCGGCGCCGAGCGGCTGGTCGGCTTCTGCGGCCCCGCCACCGCCATGCTGGCCGTGCGCGCGCTCGCCCCCGACGCCGAGATCGCACTGACCTGGAAGCAGCCCCGGCTGCCCGCCCGGGCGCTGCTCGACGATCTGCGCCCGCGCTTCGTCAACCCGCCGTTCGGCCTGGCCACACCGGAGTTCACCGCCGCCGCCCACCACGCCGGGCTCGCCGTCTCCACCTGGACCGCCGACCTGCGCCGCACCATGCGCAAGCTGAGCGCGGCCGGCGTCGACTCGATCACCAGCAACCGGATCGCCCTGCTCCGTGCCGTCCTGGACGGCCGCCGGTGACCCGGGCCGGCGGTGCCGCCGGGGCGGGCGGGGAACCCGGGGCGGGCGGTGCCGCCGACGCCGGCGTGCTCGGCCCCCGGGCGCTCGGCCGCGCACTGCTGGCCCGTCAGCACCTCCTGGAGCGGACCACCGCGACCCCGGCCGCGATGACCGCGCACCTCGTCGGCCTCCAGGCCCAGGCCGCCCCGCAGCCGCCCTACCTCGGTCTGCTCGCCCGCCTCGACGGCTTCACCCCCGGGGCGCTCGGCGAGCTGATCGAGGGCCGGCGGGCGGTGCGGATCGCCCTCCAGCGCGGCACCATCCACCTGGTCACCGCCGAGGACTGCCTCACCCTGCGGCCCCTGCTGCAGCCGCTGCTGGACCAGCTGCTGCGCGGCACCTTCGGCAGGCGGCTGGCCGGCCTCGACCTCGACGCGCTCGCCGCCGAGGCCCGGGTGCTGGTCGAGGAGGAGCCGCGCACCTTCCAGCGGCTGGGCGAGGAGCTGGCGGCCGGCCGCCCCGGCCACGACCCGGCGGCGCTGGCCCAGGCCGCGCGCTGCCGGCTGCCGCTGGTGCAGGTCCCGCCGCGCGGGCTGTGGGGGCGCGGCGGCCCCGCCGCGCACACCACCGCCGAGGCCTGGCTCGGCCGGCCGCTCGACCCGGAGCCCTCGCTCGACGACCTGGCGCTGCGCTACCTCGCGGCCTTCGGCCCGGCCACCGTCGCCGACCTGCAGAAGTGGTGCGGCCTCAGCCGGCTCGCCCCGGTGCTGAAGCGGCTGACCCCGGGCCTGGTCACCTTCCGGGACGAGCGGGGCCGACTGCTGTACGACCTGCCGGACGCCCCCCGGCCCGACCCGGACACCCCGGCGCCGGTCCGGCTGGTCGCGCCCTTCGACAACCTGCTGCTCTCGCACGCCGACCGCACCCGGGTGCTGCCGGAGGAGTACCGGCCGCGGGTGATGACCCAGAACGGCATCGTGCTCGGCAGCCTGCTGGTGGACGGCCTGGTGGCGGGGAGCTGGCGCACGGCCGAGGAGCCGGGCGAGCGGTGGTCGGTGACGATCCGCCCGTTCGCGCCGCTGGGCCGGGCCGACCGGCGGGCGGCGGAGGCCGAGGCCGAGCGCGTCCTGGCGTTCGCGGGCGGCGGTGCGGGCGGCGGCTCGCGCGACGGCGAGGTGCGTTTCGAGGAACCGGCGGACTGAGCGGAGCCGGCGGACCGGGCCGAGCCGCGGACCGGCCCCCGACCGCCGCCACGGGTGTTCGGCGGCCGTCCGGACGTTCGGGCCCCGTGACTCGTTGGGGTGGACCGACGGCGGGTGGTCTGTACCCGCACCGGCCGTCTGGCTTGAATCGACCCACTTCCCCGGAGGCCCGTGCCGCGTGCGGCGCGGACCCCGGTCACCAGCGTCCAACAGCGTCCACCAGTGAAGTGGAGCCGGCCATGGCCCCCGTGCACGACGGCGTCTACGCGATCGCCAAACCCGACGACCAGTTGCTCACCCTCCAGGCGGCCGAGGAGTTCGTGGTCCTGCTGACCCCGGCCGGCGAACCGGGCGAGCAGGAGTGGGAGGTGAGCGGCCTCGACGACGGCAACGTCGTCATCAGGAACCTCCGGCACGGCGGCTACGTCGGCCCGAACGGCCCGGTGGAGGAGGACCAGCAGATCCGGGGCACCGCCGAGCCCTTCGCGTGGGCGCTCCGCCGGGCCGCCGAGCGGTTCACCTTCCACGTCGTCGTCCCGGGCGGCCCGGTCGACGGCCACGAACTCGCGCTGGACCTCAGCGTGCTGGACATCTTCCCGCAGCGCACCGCACTCCGGCCGCTGGACGTGACGGACCAGCAGCAGGCCTGGCACCTCCGGTTCCACGAGTAGCCGGACCCGTTCCGCAGGACAGGGGAGTGTGTCCGAGCTCGGCGTACGCGTGCGCTTCCGCGATCCGGTCGAGGGAATAGCTCCGTTCGACGCGCGGTGTGTAGTGGC
>NZ_JBHJRC010000030.1:0-43980 GCF_042261735.1 Kitasatospora sp. NPDC056327
GGCCCGGGAGGCGCCGTACGGCGCCTCCGAGGACTGTCGGCCGTGGGGCCGACCGGAGCCTCAGCGACCGGCCGGAACCGGGTCGGTGGCCTCGGTCCACAGGTCCTGCTCGGCGCGGTCGGCCTGGACCTGACGGTAGACAAAGAAGCCGCCGAGGGCGACCAGGGCGACCAGGAGAAGCTTCTTCACCGCGGGACCTCGTCCTTCTTGCGTTGACGGACTCAGCAGCCGGGCGCCGATCGATCCGATCGGGCCGACGAGTCCATGGTTTGTTGCGAGCACGAATGGGCGGTCGGGATGCCGGACTGCCCTTGCGGCCGATGATACACACCGGTGTCCCAATCGTGACCAGCCACCGCTGCCTCCAACCGACCCGTCCGGCCGGAGGATTGACGCCACACCTCCTGTCGTACGGTCGGTCCGGCTCGGAGCCTCCCCGGCGCCGTCACGGTTCCCGCCCGTCGGACGCCGTTCCGGCGGGCCGGCGGGCGGCCGGGACCACCACCGCGACGCTCGCCGCGAGGTCCACCCGGGTGCGCGGCGGGGCCCCGTCGTCCTCCTCGTCGCGCAGCATCAGCGAGCTCCGCCGCTCGTCGAGCTCGTTCTGCTTGCCGGCCGAGAACTGCGCGTGCAGCTGCTCGAAGCCGGTCGCCGAGATCTGTCCCTCCCGGCCCGTCCCCCGCCACGGCACCAGCCGCGACCTGCGCGCCCTGAGCGCGAGCTGGTCGACGAACGCCAGCGCCACCAGCAGGCAGACCAGTCCGGGAATCGTCATCGCGAAGACCAGACCCATCGCGTCACCGCCTCCTCCGTCGGATGTCGGACGCCACCGGGGAGAACCCCGGCCCCCACCCGTACAACCCCCGCCCGGCGCCGGGGGTTCCGACCCCGGGGTGCGGAAACGCCGAAGGGCCCGGAGCGATGCTCCGGGCCCTTCGCGGTGGTGGGGCTAACAGGACTTGAACCTGTGGCCTCTTCCTTATCAGGGAAGCGCTCTAACCGTCTGAGCTATAGCCCCTTGCCGCACTGAAAGATTAGCGGACCGATCGCCGATCCCCCAAATCCGATTCGCCCGGGGCCGCGGCGGGGCCCTCCGGGACGGGCAGGTCGGAGGCGGTGCCCGGAGCGGTCAGCCACTGGGCGCGGGTCGCCGGGAGGTACGCCGAGCCGTCGGACGAGGTGCGCACCGCGAGGACCTGGTTGACCCCGATCCGGTTCTCCTCGAAGGCCAGCGCGGAGGCCGCCATGTAGAGCCGCCAGACCCGCGCCCGGCCCCGCCCCACCAGACCGACCGCCTCCGTCCAGTGCGCCTCCAGGTTGGCCACCCACTCACGCAGGGTCAGCCCGTAGTGCTCCCGGAGCGACTCGACGTCGCGCACCTCGAAGCCGGCCTCCTCCAGCCGCGAGACGGTGGAACCGACCGGGGACAGCTCGCCGTCCGGGAAGACGTAGCGGCTGATGAACGGGCTGGGGCGGTACGTCTCGCCGGGGTGGTCGGGACGGCGGGCGATCTGGTGGTTGAGCAGCCGGCCGCCGGGCGCCAGCAGCCCGTACAGGGCCTCCGCGTACACCCGGTACTGGGTCTCGCCGACGTGCTCGGCCATGCCCACGCTGGAGATCGCGTCGAACGGGCCGTCCGGGATCTCCCGGTAGTCCTGGAGCCGGATCTCCACCCGGTCCGCCAGCCCGGCCTCCTCGACCCGCCGGCGGGCCAGCGCGACCTGCTCCTCGGAGATCGAGACGCCGACCGCCGTCACCCCGTGGTGCCGGGCCGCGTGCAGCACCAGCGAGCCCCAGCCGCAGCCGACGTCCAGCAGCCGCATCCCGGGCCGCAGGCCGAGCTTGCGGCAGATCAGCTCCAGCTTGGCCTCCTGCGCCGCCTCCAGGCTCTTCGCCTCCGGCTCCCAGTAGGCGCACGAGTAGACCATCGACGGGCCCAGCACCAAGCCGTAGAAGTCGTTGCCGACGTCGTAGTGGTGGTGGATCGCGGCGCGGTCCCGGCCCCGGCTGTGCAGCCGCCCGCGGCCCACCGGGGCCTCCTCCGGCGGCGCGACCGGGTCGGGACCGAACGCGCCGGCCCGCAGCAGCGCGCCCAGCACCCGGCGGCCCCGGGCGCCCAGCACGTCGCCGGGCCCCAGCCGTAGCGTGCGGATCTCCGGGAGCTCAGAGAAGTGCGCGACGGCCCGCAGCACCTCGTACAGGTCGCTGCCCGGGGCGACCTCCAGGTCCCCCGAGACGTAGGCACGGGCCAGGCCGAGCTCGTTCGGCTGCCAGACCAGCCGGCGCAGCGCCCGGCGGTTGCGCAGCACCACGGTGGGCGCCCCCGGCGGACCGGCCGCGCTGCCGTCCCAGGCCCGCACCCGCAGTGGCACCGGGACCCCCAGCAGCCCGTCCAGGGCCTCGACCAGCCGCCTTGCGAGCTCCGCCATCGCGCGTCTCCGTCCTGCCGTGCCTGCACAGCCGTCCCGGGCCCGTCCGGAGGGACCGGGGAGGCCTGCGGCGGCCGGGTGACGCGGAACGGGCGGACCAAGCTAAGCCCACCCCGCTGCGGCCCCTCCGGGCGGCACGCCGCCCGGAACCGCTGTCACCCGAATGCCGACGGGCCCCACCGGCTGCAACAGCCGGTGGGGCCCGTTGATTCCGTCCGCGGGCGGAAAGTCCCCGCACGGAGGGCGAACTGACTCCGGATCACACCGGGACGGTCAGTCCTCCTCGGCCAGGGTGAGCTCGATGCCGCCGGTGAACCCGGCCGCCGCGTTGTAGATGAACGCCGAGAGCGTGGCGAGCGCGGTCAGCAGCACCACGTCGACCACGGCGATCAGCGAGGTGAAGGTCATCACCTTGCCGAAGCCCACGTAGTCCATGATGTTCAGGCCGCCGCCGTTGGTGTCCGAGCCGGTGACGTCCTTCAGCGTCTTGCCGAGCGAGTCGAAGACGCCGAGCGAGTCCAGCGTCATCCACAGCACCGCGGCCGCCACGATGATGATGATCCCGACCGCCAGCGACAGCAGGAAGCTGACCTTCATCACCGACCACGGGTCGGCCTTGGTGATCCGCAGCCGGGCCTTCCTGGTCCGGCCCAGACCGCCGCCGGTGGCGACCGGGGGCGCGCCGGCCGGACGGCGGGCGCCGCCGACCGGGGTCCCGCCGGGCGGGGTGTTGCCACCGCCGACCCGGGTGCCCCGGGGCGGGGTCGGCTGCCCCTTGGCGTAGGTGGTCGGCTGCGAGAACCCGCCCGACCCCGGCGCCGGTGCGCCCGGCGGCGGGGGCGCCGACTGGCCGCCGTAGGTGGCCCCGCCCTGGCCCGCCCCGCCCACCGGCGGCATCAGCGAGGTGGACGCGGCCGGGTGCTCGGCCGGCGGCTGCGGCACGCCGTACGCCCCGCCGCCCTGTGCTGCGCCCGGACGGCCGCCGGTGGCTCCTCCCGCAGCACCCGTGGCTCCACTCACTGGTCCTCCCGCACTTCCCGCCAGGGCGGCGGCGCCGCCCTGCTTCGTCACTCGTCATCCAGCGCCCGGCGGGATTGCCCGGTACTGGTCGTCGGCCGGTACCGGCACGCCGTGTACGGATGTACGGACGCGACGGTACCGGCCGACGCGGTACGAGGTCAGGCCTGGGCGGTCCCGCCGCCCGGCGCCGTCTCCGTACCCTCGGCCACCGCGGTGGACTCGGTACCCGACTCCTCGTCCTCCGCCGACTCCTCGTCCTCGGCCTCCGCGTTGCGGGCCATGCCCACGACCGCATCGCGCTTGCCCAGGTTGATCAGTTGGACGCCCATGGTGTCACGTCCGGTTTCACGAACCTCGGAAACCCTCGTGCGGATCACCCCACCGGACAGGGTGATCGCCATGATCTCGTCGCTCTCGTCGACGACGAGTGCGCCGACCAGCGAGCCCCGGCCCTCGACGATCTTCGCCGCCTTGGTGCCGTAGCCGCCGCGTCCCTGGACACGGTACTCGTCCACCCCGGTGCGCTTGGCGTAGCCGCCGTCGGTCGCGGTGAAGACGTAGGTGCCCGGACGGACCACGTTCATCGACAGGAGTTCGTCGTCCTCGCGGAAGGCCATGCCCTTCACGCCCGAGGTGGCGCGCCCGGTCGAGCGCAGCGCCTCGTCGGTGGCGGTGAAGCGGATCGACTGCGCCTTCTTGGAGACGAGCAGCAGATCGTCCTCGGCGGAGACCAGCTCGGCGCCGATCAGCTCGTCGTCCCGGCCCTCGTCGTCCTGGCGCAGGTTGATCGCGATCAGACCGCCGGAGCGCGGCGAGTCGTAGTCCTTCAGCAGGGACTTCTTCACCAGACCGGCCCGGGTGGCGAGGACCAGGTAGGGCTTGTCCTCGTAGGTGCGGACGGCCATCACCTGGGCGATGTGCTCGTCCGGCTGGAAGGCCAGCAGGTTGGCCACGTGCTGGCCGCGGGCGTCGCGCCCGGCGTCCGGCAGCTCGTAGCCCTTGGCGCGGTAGACCCGGCCCTTGTTGGTGAAGAACAGGATCCAGTTGTGGGTCGTCGTCACGAAGAAGTGGTCGACGATGTCGTCCTGCTTGAGCTGGGCGCCGCGCACGCCCTTGCCGCCGCGCTTCTGCGAGCGGTAGAGGTCGGAGCGGGTCCGCTTGACGTAGCCGCCACGGGTGATCGTGACGACGATGTCCTCCTCGGCGATGAGGTCCTCGATGGAGAGGTCGCCGTCGGAGGGGATCAGGGTCGAGCGCCGCTCGTCGCCGTACTTGTCGACGATCGCGGTGAGCTCCTCGGAGATGATCTCCCGCTGACGGGTCGGCGAGGCCAGGATCGCGTTGTACTCGTCGATCCGGCGCTGCAGCTCGTCGTGCTCGTCCATGATCCGCTGCCGCTCCAGGGCGGCCAGCCGGCGCAGCTGCATCTCCAGGATGGCGTTGGCCTGGAGCTCGTCGATGGAGAGCAGGCCCATCAGACCGGTGCGGGCCGCCTCGGCGCTGTCCGAGGCCCGGATCAGCGCGATGACCTCGTCGATCATGTCCAGGGCGCGGAGCAGCGCGCGCAGGATGTGGGCGCGCTCCTCGGCCTTGCGCAGCCGGAAGGTGGTGCGCCGGACGATGACCTCGACCTGGTGGTTGACCCAGTGCCGGATGAAGGCGTCCAGCGACAGGGTGCGCGGCACGCCGTCGACCAGGGCCAGCATGTTGGCGCCGAAGTTGGTCTGCAGGTCGGTGTGCTTGTAGAGGTTGTTCAGCACGACCTTGGCGACCGCGTCGCGCTTGAGCACGATCACCAGGCGCTGGCCGGTGCGCGAGGAGGACTCGTCGCGGACGTCGGCGATGCCGGCGATCCTGCCGTCCTTGACCAGGTCGGCGATCTTCAGCGCGAGGTTGTCCGGGTTGACCTGGTAGGGCAGCTCGGTGATCACCAGGCACTGGCGGCCCTGGATCTCCTCGACCTCGACGACGGCCCGCATGGTGACCGAGCCGCGGCCGGTGCGGTAGTAGTCGTCGATGCCGCGGCGGCCGACGATCAGCGCGCCGGTGGGGAAGTCCGGGCCCTTGATCCGCTCGATCAGGGCGTCCAGGAGCTCCTCGTTCGAGGCCTCCGGGTTCTCCAGGTACCAGAGCGCGCCGGAGGCGACCTCGCGGAGGTTGTGCGGCGGGATGTTGGTGGCCATGCCGACCGCGATGCCGGTGGCACCGTTGACCAGCAGGTTGGGGAAGCGCGCGGGCAGGACGGTGGGCTCCTGCGAGCGGCCGTCGTAGTTCGGCGCGAAGTCGACGGTCTCCTCGTCGATGTCGCGCATCATCTCCATCGCCAGCGGCGCCATCTTGCACTCGGTGTAGCGCATGGCCGCGGCCGGGTCGTTGCCCGGGGAGCCGAAGTTGCCGTTGCCGTCCACCAGCGGCATCCGCATCGACCACGGCTGGGCCAGGCGGACCACGGTGTCGTAGATCGAGGTGTCACCGTGCGGGTGGTAGTTGCCCATGACGTCGCCGACGACGCGGGCGCACTTGTAGTAGCCCTTCTCGGGGCGGTAGCCCCCGTCGTACATCGCGTACAGCACGCGGCGGTGCACCGGCTTGAGGCCGTCGCGCACCTCGGGCAGGGCCCGGCTGACGATCACGCTCATCGCGTAGTCGAGGTACGAGCGCTGCATCTCGGTCTCAAGCTCGACCGGCTCGATCCTCAGGGTCACCGAGGCGGCCTGGGGGGTCTCGGGCTGCTCGCCTTCGGGACGGTTGTCGTCGACCACTGGTGGTCAGTTTCCTTTCACGCGGACTGGTTCGTGCGGGCCTGCGGGGCAGGCGTCACACGTCCAGGAAGCGGACGTCCTTGGCGTTGCGCTGGATGAAGGAGCGGCGGGCCTCGACGTCCTCGCCCATGAGGATCGAGAACAGCTCGTCGGCGCGGGCGGCGTCCTCCAGGGTCACCTGGAGCAGCAGGCGGTGGGCCTGGTCCATGGTGGTGACCCGGAGCTCCTCGGCGTTCATCTCGCCGAGACCCTTGAACCGCTGGATCGCGTCGTCCTTCGGCAGCCGGCGGCCGGCGGCCACGCCCGCCGCGATCACGGCGTCGCGCTCGCGGTCGGAGTAGACGTACTCGAAGTCGTCCTTGCCCCACTTGATCTTGTACAGCGGGGGCATCGCCAGGTACACGTAGCCGGACTCGACCAGCGGCCGCATGAAGCGGAACAGCAGGGTGAGCAGCAGGGTGCGGATGTGCTGTCCGTCGACGTCGGCGTCGGCCATCAGCACGATCTTGTGGTACCGCAGCTTGGACTCGTCGTAGTCCTCCTGGATGCCGCAGCCGAAGGCCGAGATCAGTGCCTGGACCTCGGTGTTCTGCAGCACCTTGTCGATCCGGGCCTTCTCGACGTTCAGGATCTTGCCGCGGATCGGGAGGATCGCCTGGATGCGCGGGTCACGGCCCTGCTTGGCCGAGCCGCCGGCGGAGTCGCCCTCGACGATGAAGATCTCGCACTCGGCCGGGTCCTTGGACTGGCAGTCGCTGAGCTTGCCGGGCAGCGAGGCGGACTCCAGCAGGCCCTTGCGGCGGGTGAGGTCGCGGGCCTTGCGGGCGGCGACGCGCGCGGTGGCGGCCTGGATGGACTTGCGGATGATGTCCGCGGCCTCGTTGGGGTTGCGGTCCAGCCAGTCGTTCAGGTGCTCGTGGACGACCTTCTGGACGAAGGTCTTCGCCTCGGTGTTGCCCAGCTTGTCCTTGGTCTGGCCCTCGAACTGCGGCTCGCCGAGCTTGACCGAGATGATCGCGGTCAAGCCCTCGCGGATGTCCTCGCCGGAGAGGTTGTCGTCCTTCTCTCGGAGCAGCTTCTTGTCCCGGGCGTAGCGGTTGACCAGGCCGGTCAGCGCGGCGCGGAAGCCCTCCTCGTGGGTACCGCCGCCGTGGGTGTGGATGGTGTTCGCGAACGAGTAGACCCCCTCGGTGTACGAGGAGTTCCACTGCATCGCGATCTCCACCGAGATCGCCTTGTCCTTGTCCTCCGCCTCGAAGTCGATCACCGAGGGGTGGATCACCTCGCCCTTGCGGGAGTTGAGGTGGGCGACGAAGTCGGCGATGCCGCCGTCGTACTTGTACGTGACGGAGAGCGGCCGGCCCTCCTCGTCGACATGCTCGGGGCGCTCGTCGGTCAGGGCGATGGTCAGGCCCTTGTTGAGGAACGCCATCTCCTGGAAGCGCCGGGAGAGCGTCTCGAAGGAGTAGACCGTGGTCTCGAAGATCTCCGGGTCGGCCCAGAAGGTGACGCTGGTGCCGGTGCGCCCGGTGGCCTCGTGCTGCGACAGCGGGGCGACCGGGGTGCCGGCCTTGTACTCCTGCGTCCAGCGGTGGCCGTCGGTGTGGATCTCCACCGCGAGGCGGGTGGAGAGCGCGTTCACCACCGAGACGCCGACACCGTGCAGACCGCCCGAGACCGCGTAGCCGCCGTTGCCGAACTTGCCGCCCGCGTGCAGCACCGTCAGCACGACCTCGACGGCCGGCTTGCCCTGGCCGGGCATGATGCCGACCGGGATGCCGCGGCCGTTGTCGACCACGCGCACGCCGCCGTCGGCCAGGAGCGTCACGTCGATGGTGTCGGCGTGCCCGGCCATCGCCTCGTCGACGGAGTTGTCCACGATCTCCTGCACCAGGTGGTGCAGACCGCGCTCGCCGGTCGAGCCGATGTACATGCCGGGGCGCTTGCGGACGGCGTCGAGGCCCTCCAGCACCTGGATGGCATTGGCGTCGTACGACCTGTCCGACTGGTCGTTCTGGTCTGGGGTCTGGCTGGGGTTGCCGGAATCGGCCACGAAGCGCCCTCTCTGGCACAGCGCGGGCCGCATCCCCGCTCCCTACGGGCGGGCGTGCGACCACGGCGTTTCGACTCGGTTGCCACTAGCAACAGTGTTTGGCCCCCAGTCTACCGGTACGACTGACATCGATGGGCGTTTGGCAGCCTCTGAGGGCAGAAATGCCGCCCTGAATCCCCTCGGGACATGTCCCGATACTCGACCAGGGGGCTCAGAGCGCCAGGAAGGGCCGTCAGGGGTTCCGGAGGATCACGGTCCGCTCACTGCCGGACCCGCTCCGGGGCGGGCGCTCCGGGGCGGCTCGTCAGCCCCAGGTGTCCCCGGGACCCTTGCTGCCGGGGGCGCGCAGCCGGCCATAGCCGCGCACCGGGGCGGCCGGGCCGAGGACCTTGATGGTGCGGACCGTTCCGTGGCCCAGTTCGTGGTTCAGGCGGGCCACCAACTGCCTTGCCAGCCAGCGAAGTTGGGTGGCCCAGGCGGTGGAGTCGCACTGCACGGTGAGCACCGCGGCCTCGTCGTCGTAGGCGGTGGGGGTGCAGTGCGCGGCGATGTCCGGACCGACGATCTGCGGCCAGCGGCCCATCACCCCGCCGACCGCCGCCGAGGACTCCCAGCCCCGCTCGGTCAGCAGCCGGGTCAGTGCCGCTCCCAGCGGCACCGGGTCGCGGCCGTCGGAGCGGGCCCCGCTGCGCAGACCGTGCCGCTTCGCCTCGCGCTTCTCCCGCACCTGCTCACCGCGCTGGCGGGCCTGCGCCCGGGCCGCCCGCAGCGCCGAGCGCGCCAGGTCGGCACCGGTCGGCCGGGCACCGCCCGGCTCGGCACCGCCCGGCTCGGCACCGCCCGGCTCGGCACCGGCCGACTGGACACCGGCCGGCCCGGGGCGCTCCGCCGAATCGCTCACGGCGATCTCCTTATCCCCACCCTGTGGACAACGGTGAGCCGTCCAGCGTACGGGAGCGGCCGGGGCACGCGGCGGCGCGGGTGGGCATGCCGCAGGTGCGGAGCGGGACCGGCCGCGGCGGGGGCGGCGGGCGGCGGGAGGGGTGACGCGGAGCTGCCGGAGGTGACGCGGGGATCAGGAGGTGACGCGCCGCACGGTGCCGTCGGAGACCGCGAACCGGGCGCCGGCCAGCGCCTTCGGCACGTCCTCGGCCACCGCCGCGGTCACCAGCACCTGCTCGCCGCCGGCCACCAGCTCGGCCAGCCGGTCGCGGCGGGCGGCGTCCAGCTCGGCGAAGACGTCGTCCAGGATCAGCACCGGCTCCCCCCCGTCCGCGCGCAGCAGCTCGTACGAGGCGAGCCGCAGCGCCAGCGCGAACGACCAGGACTCGCCGTGGCTGGCGTAGCCCTTGGCGGGCAGCGGCCCGAGCTTGAGGACCAGTTCGTCGCGGTGCGGGCCGACCAGGGTGACGCCGCGCTCGACCTCCTGTCTGCGGGCCGTGCGCAGCGCTTCGAGCAGCTGCTCCTCGGCCTGCTCACGGCTGTTCGGCAGCTCGCCCTCGAAGGAGCTGCGGTACTCCAGCGCGGTGTCGCCGCCGCCCGGGGCGAGCCGGCCGTAGGCGGCCCCGACCAGCGGCCGGAGGGTGGCCACCAGCTGGAGGCGGAAGGCGGTGAGCTCCGCGCCGGCCCGGGCCAGGTGGCCGTCCCAGACCTCCAGGGTGGACAGGTCGGCGCCCTTGCCGCCGCCCGCCCGGCGGGCCATCGCGGCGGTCTTCAGCAGGGCGTTGCGCTGCTTCAGCACCCGCTCGTAGTCCTGCCGGACCCCGGCCAGCCGGGGCGCCCGGGCGGTCAGCAGCTCGTCCAGGAAGCGCCGGCGCTCCCCCGGGTCGCCCTTGACCAGGGCGAGGTCCTCGGGGGCGAACAGCACGGTCCGCAGCAGGCCCAGCACGTCGCGCGGGCGGACGTTGTCGGAGCGGTTGATCCGGGCCCGGTTGGCCTTGCCGGGCGTGATCTCCAGCTCGATCAGGGTGGCGCGGCCGCGGTCGGCCACCGAGGTGCGGATCACCGCGCGCTCGGCGCCGAGGCGGATCAGCGGGGCGTCGGTGGCCACCCGGTGGCTGCCCAGGGTGGCGATGTAGCCGACCGCCTCGACCAGGTTGGTCTTGCCCTCGCCGTTGGGGCCCACGAACGCCGTCACGCCCGGGTCGAGGGCGACCTCGGCCCGGGCGTAGGAACGGAAGTCGGCGAGCGACAGGTGCGCGACGTGCATGACGGTGGACTGCGCTCGCCTTCTGGGGAGGGACCTGCGGGGACTACTTCGACTCGACCGCGTGGCCGCCGAACTGGTTGCGCAGCGCGGCGATCATCTTCATCTGCGGGGAGTCCTCCTGGCGGGAGGCGAAGCGGGCGAACAGCGAGGCGGTGATCGCCGGCAGCGGGACGGCGTGGTCGATCGCGGCCTCGACGGTCCAGCGGCCCTCGCCGGAGTCGGCGGCCCAGCCCTTGAGCTTGCCCAGGTGCTCGTCCTCGTCGAGGGCGCGCACGGCCAGGTCGAGCAGCCAGGAGCGGATCACGGTGCCCTCCTGCCAGCTGCGGAAGACCTCGCGGACGTCGGTGACCTCGGGGGCGGCCTCCAGCAGCTCCCAGCCCTCGGCGAAGGCCTGCATCATCGCGTACTCGATGCCGTTGTGGACCATCTTGGCGAAGTGGCCGGCGCCGACCGCGCCCGCGTGCACCGAGCCGAAGTCGCCCTCGGGCTTGAGCGCGTCGAAGACCGGGCGGACCAGGGCGACGTGCTCGGCGTCGCCGCCGTACATCAGCGCGTAGCCGTTCTCCAGGCCCCAGACGCCGCCGGAGACGCCGCAGTCGACGAAGCCGATGCCCTTGGCGGCCAGCGCCTCGGCGTGCTTGACGTCGTCGGTCCAGCGGGAGTTGCCGCCGTCGACCACGACGTCACCGGGCGAGAGCAGCTCGGCCAGCTCGTCCACGGTGGCCTGGGTGGCGGCGCCCGCCGGCACCATGACCCAGACGACCCGGGGGCCCTTCAGCTCGGAGACCAGCGCCTGGAGGCTCTCGACGTCGGAGATGTCGGGGTTGCGGTCGTAGCCGATGACGGTGTGGCCGGCGCGGCGGATCCGCTCGCGCATGTTGCCGCCCATCTTGCCGAGACCGATGAGGCCGAGCTCCATAGCCAAATCCTTACCTGTGGTGACGTCTCTGCGGGCGGCGCCGTTGCCGCGCCACCTTGAGCCTACGTCGTACGGGGGAGCGGCCCGGGCGCGGTCGGGCCGACCGGGGGAGGGTTCCACAGGTTCGTCCACAGGGCTGTGGGCAGGGCCGTGGACGCGACGGCTCCCGGGCCGGTCCGGTGGAGGCCGGAGCGGCCCGGGAGCGGAGGCGGGCTCAGCCGGAGAGGCGGACCGGCATGATCAGGTACTGGTACGCCTCGTCGGCCTCGGCGTCCACCGCGGCCTTGCCGCTGAGCAGCGCGGGCTTGGTCGGGGTGGTGAAGCTCAGCTGGGCGTAGGCGGAGTCGATGGCCTTGAGGCCCTCCTCCAGGTAGCCGGGGTTGAACGCGATCGAGATCGCGTCGCCCTCCAGGGAGGCGTCGATCCGCTCGGTGGCCTGGGCGTCGTCGCCGGAGCCGGCCTCCAGGGTGAGCACGCCCTCCTCGAAGTTCAGCCGGACCGGGGTGTTCCGCTCGGCCACCAGGGAGACGCGCTTGAGCGCCTCCAGGAAGGGCTGGGTCTGGATCGCCGCGATCGCGTTGAACTCGGTGGGGAAGAGGCTGCGGTACTTCGGGAACTCGCCCTCCAGCAGGCGGGTGGTGGTCCGCCGGCCCGCGCCCTCGAAGCCGATCAGGCCCTCGCCCGCGCCGCCCGAGGAGAGCGCGATGGAGACGCTGTCACCGCTGCCGAGGGACTTGGCGATGTCCTGCAGGGTCTTGGCCGGGACGAGCGCGACCGCGGAGATGTCGGCCTGCTCGGGCTTCCACAGCAGCTCGCGGACCGCGAAGCGGTAGCGGTCGGTGGCGGCCAGGGTGATCCGGTCGCCCTCGATCTCGACCCGGACGCCGGTGAGCACCGGCAGCGTGTCGTCCCGGCCGGCGGCCACGGCGGCCTGGCTGACCGCGGAGGCGAAGACGTCACCGGGGACGGTGCCGGTCGCGGTGGGCATCTGGGGCAGGGCCGGGTACTCGTCCACCGGCAGCGTCGGCAGGGTGAACCGGGAGCTGCCGCAGACCACGCTGACCCGCTGGCCGTCGGTGGAGATCTCCACCGGCCGGTTGGGAAGGTTGCGCGAGATGTCGTTCAGCAGCCGGCCGGAGACCAGCACGGTGCCTGCCTCCTCGATGTCGGCCTCAAGCTCGACCCGGGCCGAGACCTCGTAGTCGAAGCCGGACAGCGCCAGGCTGCCCTCCTGGGCCGTCAGCAGCAGGCCGGCCAGCACCGGCACCGGCGGCCGTGCCGGGAGGCTGCGGGCAGCCCAGGCCACCGCCTCCGCGAGGACGTCACGCTCCACCCGGAACTTCACCGGTAACCGCCTCCTGGATCGAGCGCTCCCGCTCGCACGTCTGGTTCTTCTGATCTTGGTCTTCGGTCCGCCTGGCCGCCGAGCTCCGCCGCTCCGCTTCCAGTCGCCGAGGACAGTCTGACGTACTCCACCGACAGACGGGGCAGACGGGCGGAAGCAAGTCGAACGGATGTCGGGGAGCGGTTGTCCACAGATTTCGGCCCCACCCGCTTTTGAAGCAGTCGATGGGTCTATAGGTGTAGTGGTAGTAGTAGGGCCTGTGGAAACCGTGGATAACCCTGTTTGTGCAGGTCAGGCCCGGTTTTTTGTCCACAGGAGATGTGGACGGCGACTGTGGACGGACACGGCCCGCTGTGGACGGCGGAGCGTTACCCACAGGGCACGCTGGGTATCCACAGGTTATCCCCAGCGCCGTCCCCAGATCCGGACCCGGTTATCCACGGGCGCCGGTCAACTTTTCGTGACGGCTTTCACACCTGGGCATGAACGACGGCAGAAGCTTGTCGAACTGTGGACACGACTGTGGACAACCTGGGGAAAACCCGCCCCCGCCTGGGGACAACCGGTGGACAACCCGGGAGGCGCCGTGACGGGGCGCCAATTGTCCACAGCCTGTGGACAACGGTTGTGCACAAGTACACAGGCACCTGACCTGCGCCGAAGAGCGTAGCGGCGGCCGCCCTGTGGAGGAATTCTGGATAACTCACGGCACCCGGGCCTGTGGACGGCGGGGAACCCGCCCCGCCTGTGGATTTCCGCCCCGCGCGCCGAGGGCGTTCGAATCGCCGGTCAGATGTTCGGCGCGGGCTGTGGACTGGCGGAGCGTCCGTCACCGCGATCCCTGCCCCGCCGGCGGGCCGTGCACACCTGTGGATATGCCGAAAGGGCGTCAGGACCGCTCCTGACGCCCTTTTCCGGCCACCCGGGACCCGCCCGCGGCGGGCCCGCCGGCTAGCTCTTGATGCGGTTGGTCAGCTCGGTGACCTGGTTGTAGATCGAGCGCCGCTCCGCCATGAGTGACCGGATCTTGCGGTCCGCGTGCATCACCGTGGTGTGGTCGCGGCCGCCGAACTGCGCGCCGATCTTCGGCAGCGAGAGGTCGGTGAGCTCCCGGCAGAGGTACATGGCGATCTGACGGGCCGTCACCAGCACGCGGCTGCGCGAGGATCCGCAGAGGTCGTCGACCCCCAGCCCGAAGTAGGCGGCGGTCTGCTGCATGATCACCTGGGCGGTGATCTCCGGCCCGGCGTCCTCGTCGCCGCCCGGGATGAGGTCCTTGAGGACGATCCCGGCCAGCTCCAGGTCCACCGGCGCCCGGTTCAGGTTGGCGAACGCGGTGACCCGGATGAGGGCCCCCTCCAGCTCCCTGATGTTCCGGGTGATCCGGGACGCGATGAACTCCAGCACGTCGGCGGGGGCGTTGAGTTGCTCCTGGATCGCCTTCTTGCGCAGGATCGCGATCCGGGTCTCCAGCTCCGGCGGGGTGACGTCGGTGATCAGTCCCCACTCGAAGCGGTTGCGCAGCCGGTCCTCCAGCGTGGTCAGCAGCTTGGGCGGCCGGTCGGACGAGAGCACGATCTGCTTGTTGGCGTTGTGCAGGGTGTTGAAGGTGTGGAAGAACTCCTCCTGCGTGGACTCCTTGCTCGCCAGGAACTGGATGTCGTCCACGAGCAGGATGTCCATGTCCCGGTAGCGCTTGCGGAAGGTGTCCGCCTTGCCGTCCCGGATGGAGTTGATGAACTCGTTGGTGAACTCCTCCGAGGACACGTAGCGCACCCGGGTGCCCGGGAAGAGGCTGCGCGAGTAGTGCCCGATGGCGTGCAGCAGGTGGGTCTTGCCCAGCCCGGACTCGCCGTAGATGAAGAGCGGGTTGTACGCCTTGGCCGGGGCCTCGGCGACCGCCACCGCCGCCGCGTGCGCGAAGCGGTTGCTCGCGCCGATGACGAAGGTGTCGAACAGGTACTTGGGGTTCAGCCGGGCGGCCGGCTCGTCCTTGCGGGAGCCGCCGGCCGGGGGCGCGCCGGGCGGGGCCGGCACCCCGGGCACCGCCGGGCGGTCGGTCGCGCGCTCCGCCGGGGCCTTGTCCGCCCCGCGGCCGCCACCGGGCCGGGCCGCGGGCGCGCGGCGGCCCGCACCGGCCCGCGGGTGCTCCCCCGGGCCGGGGCCGTAGGCGCCGCCGAAGAGGTCGCCCTGGGTGGTCGAGGGCGGCGCGGGGACGGCGCGCTGCGGGGGCTGCGGAGAAGCGGACTCCTCCGGCTCGCGGTAGGCGGGCGGCCGGTCCTGGTAGCCGGGCCAGGCCGGTGCGGCCGGCGGACCGCCGTAGGGCCCGGGGCGCTGCTCGTAGCCGCCGGTGTCGTAGCGGGGCCGCTCGTAGTCCTGCGGGTAGTCCTGGTCGTAGGACTGCTCGTACGGCCGCTCGTAGGACTGCGGGTAGTCCTGGCCGCCGTAGCCGCCGGTGTCCTGCTCGGACGGGTTCGGGTAGGGCTCCGCGGGCGCGGGGGTGGTCGGCACGGCGTTGGCGTCGACCATCACGGCGATCCGCACCGGGCGGCCCAGCTCGCGGGAGAGCGCCTCGGTCAGCTGCGGCAGCAGCCGCCCCTCCAGCACCTGCTTGGCCCGCTCGTTGGGGGCCGCCAGCAGGGCGGTGTCGTGCATCATCCACATCGGCTGGGTGCGCTGCACCCACTGCTTGTCCATCTCCCCGACGTCCGGGTCGTCGACCAGCCGCTCTACGACCCTCGCCCAGACCGGGACGAGGTCGCTGTTGACATCAGCCACTGGTGCACGCTTTCCGATGAACAAACCAGACAAGTCCTGCAACGGTAGTCAGCGAACAGAGACGGATCAAGTCGTTGTCCACAGGCTGTGGGTAAAGGGCCCCCGGACGGCTGGTTTGACCCTCGCGCCCCGTCCCGCGTACCGTAACCAGGTCGAGTTGTCGATGGCCGCTGCCGCATGTCCGCGGGTCCACCCGCTCCATAAGGCGCGCAGCACGGGCGCCGTGGATTGCCTGAAACCCCAGCCGAACTGGGGCGATGGGCCGGATTTCCGAAACAGGGGAGATCACGCGGACGCACGGTGACGGCCAAGCGACCCCCCGTCATCCTACGATTCACCTCAGGAGCCCCCGAGTGAGCAAGCGCACCTTCCAGCCGAACAACCGTCGTCGCGCGAAGACCCACGGCTTCCGACTGCGTATGCGTACCCGCGCCGGCCGCGCCATCCTGGCTGCCCGCCGTGGCAAGGGCCGCACCAGCCTGTCCGCCTGATCCGCACCAGAGTCTGCTGTGCTGCCCTCCGAGAATCGGCTGCGGCGGCGCCAGGACTTCGCGACCGCGGTGAAACGCGGTCGCCGGGCCGGGAGGCCCCTGCTGGTCGTCCATCTCGCCAGGGAGGACGCCACCGGGGGCCGCACCGACCGGACCAGCGACACCCACCCGCACGTCGCCGAGGGGACCCCTTCGGCGCGTGCGGGTTTCGTCGTGAGCAAGGCCGTCGGCCCGGCGGTCACCCGCAACCTGGTCAAGCGCCGGTTGCGCCACCTTGTGCGTGATCGTCTGTCCCGGCTGCCCGCCGGTAGCCTGATAGTGGTGCGTGCGCTGCCTCCGGCCGCGTCCGCCTCGTACCAGGAACTCGAACGCGATCTGGACGCGGCGCTCAAACGGCTGCTCAAGACCGAGCACGCCACCCCGGCGCCGACAGGAGCAGGGCGATGAAGTACCTGCTGATGGGTCTGATCAGGGTCTACCAGTGGACGATCAGCCCACTGCTCGGTCCGGTCTGCCGCTACTACCCCTCCTGCTCGCACTACGGCTTCGAGGCCGTGAGGACGCACGGAGCGGTGAAGGGCGGCGGCCTGACCGTGTGGCGCATTCTGCGCTGCAATCCGTGGACGCCCGGCGGGGTCGATCATGTCCCGCCGCGCAAGCACCCGGTGTGGCACCGCCGGCTGCGGGACCGGCTGCAGGGCCGGTCCGCCGCCGACCAGCCGGTGATCATGCCCCCCGCCGGTCCGGACCCAGAGGGCCCGGCGACCATTGGCCCCGTGGGGCCAATCCCAATGTCCAAGGAGCCTGACCGGTGACCTTCTCCTTCCTCAACCCCCTGTACACAGCGGTGTCCTGGATCATCGTCCAGTTCCACTCGCTGTACAGCCACGTCTTCGATCCGAACGGTGGCTGGGCCTGGGGTCTGGCCATTGCCTCGATGGTGGTCGTCATCCGGATCTGCCTGATCCCGCTCTTCGTGAAGCAGATCAAGGCGACCCGGGCCATGCAGGCGATCCAGCCGAAGATGAAGGCGATCCAGGAGCGGTACAAGAACGACCGCCAGCGCCAGTCCGAAGAGATGATGAAGCTGTACAAGGAGGCGGGTACCAACCCGTTCTCCAGCTGCCTTCCCATCCTCGTGCAGGCGCCGTTCTTCACCGCGCTCTACGGTGTGCTCGCCAAGGTCGCCGACGGCAAGCCGATCGGCGTGATCGACGGCACCCTGCTCGACAGCGCCCAGCAGGCCCACATCTTCGGTGCCCCGCTCTCGGCGACCTTCGTCGGCAGCAGCGAGATCAGCGTGAAGATCGTCGTCGCGATCATGATCATCATGATGTCGCTGTCGCAGTTCGTCACCCAGCGCCAGCTGATGACGAAGAACGTCGACCTCACGGTGAAGACGCCGTTCATGCAGCAGCAGAAGATGCTGATGTACGTCTTCCCGATCATGTTCGCCGTGATGGGCATCAACTTCCCGGTCGGTGTCCTGGTCTACTGGCTGACCACCAACGTCTGGTCCATGGGCCAGCAGCTGATCGTCATCCGGAACAACCCGACGCCGGGCAGCAAGGCCTGGGACGAGCGCCAGGACCGGCTCAGGAAGGCCGGCCGGCTGAACCCGGACGGCTCGGTCGTCCAGGGCCCGCTCTGGGGCCTGCTGCCGGCCAAGAAGTCGGCCACCACCGCCGAGGCCGTGGTCGAGGAGTCGGTGCAGGCGCGCCGCCAGCAGCCGCGCAAGCAGAGCAAGGCCCAGCGCCAGCACGGCGGCGCCCAGCCGGCGAGCCTGACCAAGGAGGCGTCGGCCGAGCAGCCCTCGGACGCCGTTCCGGCGGAGTCGGCGGGCGCCGGCACCTCCGGCGGCAGCGGCTCCCAGGGGGCCTCGGGCACCTCGGGCACCCCGGGCGCGTCCGGCACCGCCAAGCAGACCGCGGCCCGTCCGGCCGGTACCAAGCCGGGCCCCGCCCGCCAGCAGGGCGGCCGGCAGCAGCCCAAGCGCGGCGGCGGCGGTCAGCGGCCGAAGAAGAAGTGACCGGCGCGGTCCCGACCGTGCCCGCGGCCCCCTGAACCTCGTTACCGGCCCACCACCCGGGCCCATCTCCGAAGGAGTCCATCAGTGACGGAAGGCACCACCTCCGCCGTCGAGGCCGAGGCCGCCGCCAGCGCCGACGAGAACCTCGTCCCCCGCCTGGAGCAGGAGGGCGACATCGCGGCGGACTACCTGGAGGGTCTGCTCGACATCGCCGACCTCGACGGTGACATCGACATGGACGTCGAGGGCGACCGCGCCCTGGTCTCCATCGTCAGCGACGGCAACGACCGCGCCCTGCAGCGACTGGTCGGCCAGGACGGCGAGGTGCTGGAGGCACTGCAGGAGCTGACCCGGTTGGCCGTCCACCGGGAGACCGGCGAGCGCAGCCGCCTCATGCTGGACATCGCCGGGTTCCGCGCCCGCAAGCGCACGGAGCTGGCGACCCTCGGGGCCGAGGCCGCCCAGCAGGTGAAGAGCTCGGGCGAGCAGTTCAAGCTGCGCCCGATGACTCCGTTCGAGCGCAAGGTCGTCCACGACGCCGTGGCGGCGGCCGGTCTGCGCAGCGAGTCGGAGGGCGAGGAGCCCCAGCGGTGCGTGGTCGTGCTGCCGGCCTGACGGCAGGGCGACGGCCGGCCGCCCTGGCGGCCGGCGAGCGACACGAGGACCCGACCCCGTCCGCCACGCGCGGGCGGGGTCGTCGTCCCTTCGCGGGGCGGTGGCCCGGCGAGAGATGTTTCACGTGAAACGGTGCAGGAGCGGGTCGGTGGATCCGGGGAGCGGAGAGGTCGAGATGGACACGGAGAGCGCGCCTGCCGGCGGGCCGGAGACGGGGCCCGCCGGGCCGGGTGCCGAGGGCGCTGCCACCGGGGGGCGTCCGGAGGTCGAGCCGCCGCCCGCGCCGCCGGCCGTCGCCCGGGAGGTCTTCGGCGAGCGGTACGACGCCGCGGTCCGCTACACCGAGCTGCTGGCCACCTCGGGCGTGACCCGGGGACTGATCGGTCCGCGCGAGGTGCCCCGGCTCTGGGACCGCCACGTGCTGAACTGCGCCGTCCTCGCCGAACTGCTGCCGGGCGGGACGACGCTCTGCGACGTCGGCTCGGGTGCCGGGCTGCCCGGCATCCCGGTGGCGCTGGCCCGGCCGGACGTCTCGGTCACCCTGCTGGAGCCGCTGCTGCGCCGCACCACCTTCCTGGAGGAGGTGGTCCGGGAGCTGGGGCTGGAGAACGTCACCGTGCTCCGGGGCCGGGCCGAGGAGATGGTCGGCAAGCTGGCGGTGGACGTGGTGACCGCGCGCGCCGTCGCGCCGATGGAGCGGCTGGCCGGCTGGGGGCTGCCGCTGCTGCGGCCGCACGGCCAGATGCTGGCGCTCAAGGGCGACAGCGCGGAGCAGGAGCTGGCCGACTCCCGGGCCGCGCTGGCGAAGCTCGGCGGGGTGGAGTGGTCGGTGATCTCGGTCGGCGAGGGCACCCTGGAGACCTCGACCCGGGTGGTCCAGGTCCAGGTGGGCGAGAGCCCGGGCGGGGTGAGGGCGGCGACCCGCCGGGCCAAGGCCGCGGCGAGGGCCGGCCGGGCCGGCGGCGCTCCGGCCCGCACGCCCCGGCGGCGCGGTCGCTGAGCACGCGGCGACGCCCGACACGGGCGGGTGGTCCCCGGACCACCCGCCCGTTCTGCTTTCCGGGGCCGCCCCGGCGGCTTTCCGGCGTTCGGGTGACGGGAGGGCGACCCGGAGGGTGACATCGGACCACCGGAGTGTCGCATCGTCAGAATTCCGACATTGCGGGCATGGTGTTTCACGTGAAACGTCGCTCTCTCCTCTCGGGAATCCTCTCGCGCAGCCGGGCCGCGACTGTTGCCGCTCCGGTTTCACGTGAAACACTGAGCCCCATGCAGGACTCGGAGACCATCGACCAGATCGATGACACGCCCATCGCGCGTGCCGCCCAGGCCGCGGTCCGGGCCATCGGCCGAGCGGGCGAAGGACTGCCCCGGCCCGCAGCCACCCGGGTGATCGTGGTGGCCAACCAGAAGGGCGGGGTGGGCAAGACCACCACCACCGTCAACCTCGCCGCCTCGCTGGCGATGCACGGGCTGCGCGTCCTGGTGGTCGACCTCGACCCGCAGGGCAACGCCTCGACCGCGCTCGGCATCGACCACCACGCGGAGGTGCCCTCGATCTACGACGTCCTGGTGGAGGGCAAGCCACTGGCCGACGTGGTGCAGCCGGTGGTCGACGTCGAGGGACTGTTCTGCGTCCCCGCCACCATCGACCTGGCCGGCGCGGAGATCGAACTGGTCTCGCTGGTGGCCCGGGAGAGCCGGCTCCAGCGCGCCATCGCCGCCTACGAGCAGCCGCTGGACTACATCCTGATCGACTGTCCGCCCTCGCTGGGCCTGCTGACGGTCAACGCCCTGGTCGCCGGCCAGGAGGTGCTGATCCCGATCCAGTGCGAGTACTACGCGCTGGAGGGCCTCGGCCAGTTGCTGCGCAACGTCGAGCTGGTCCGGGCGCACCTCAACCAGGCACTCCACGTCTCCACCATCCTGCTCACCATGTACGACGCCCGGACCAGGCTCGCCGCCCAGGTGGCCGAGGAGGTCCGGACGCACTTCCAGCAGGAGGTGCTGCAGACCGCGATCCCGCGCTCGGTCCGCATCTCGGAGGCGCCCAGCTACGGGCAGACGGTGCTCACCTACGATCCGGGTTCCACCGGCGCGCTCTCCTACCTGGAGGCGGCCCGGGAGCTGGCGCTGCGGGCGGTGTCCGCAGGGGGCGGAGGCTCGTTGGTGGGGCAGCAGCGGGACGGTTCGGGGCAGGGCGCCCCGGGGGCACAGCACGGTACGACGGAGGGCAATCGGTGAGTGGTGCACGCAGGGGTCTGGGACGAGGGCTGGGGGCGCTGATCGGCCCCGCCGCCCCGGCGGGCGGGGCGGCCCCGCAGCCGGCGGTGACCCCGGTGGCCTCGACCGGGGCGGTCTCGCCGGCCGCCGTGCCGGTGCTGCCGTCCGGCCGGGGGACGCTGGCGGCCAAGGCGGCGGCCGAGAGCCTGCGGGAGCAGGCCGTGGAGGCGGAGCCCGAGCGGGTGGCCGGGGCCTACTTCGCCGAGCTGCCGCTGGACGCGATCACCCCGAACCCGCGCCAGCCGCGCGAGGTCTTCGACGAGGAGAAGCTGGGCGAGCTGGTCACCTCGATCAAGGAGGTGGGCCTGCTCCAGCCGGTGGTGGTGCGCCAGACGGCGCCCGGGCGCTTCGAGCTCATCATGGGCGAACGGCGCTGGCGGGCGTCCCGGGAGGCCGGGCTGGAGCAGATCCCGGCGATCGTCCGGGCCACCGAGGACGACAAGCTGCTGCTGGACGCCCTGCTGGAGAACCTGCACCGGGCCGAGCTGAACGCGCTGGAGGAGGCCGCCGCCTACGACCAGCTGCTGCGGGACTTCTCCTGCACCCACGAGGAGCTGGCCGACCGGATCGGACGCTCGCGTTCGCACGTGTCCAACACGCTGCGGATGCTGAAGCTCCCGCCGCGGGTGCAGCGGAGCCTGGCGGCCGGGACGATCACGGCCGGCCACGCCCGGGCGGTGCTCGGGCTGGCGGACGCCGAGCGGCAGGAGGAGCTCGCCGCCCGGGTGATCGCCGAGGCGCTCACGGTCCGGATGACCGAGGAGCTCGTCACGCTGATGAACGGTGAGGAGCCCAGGCCCCGGCGCCAGACGCCCAAGGCGGGCAAGATCCTCTCGCCGGCCTTCAACGACCTGGCGAGCCGGCTCTCCGACCGCTTCGACACCCGGGTGAAGGTCGAGGTCTCGCAGCGCGGCGGCAGGCTCGGCAAGGGCAAGGTGGTCCTGGAGTTCGGCTCGGTGGACGACCTCAACCGGATCCTGGACAGCCTGGCTCCCGGAGACGACGGGCTGCGGCTGTCGCAGGGCTGAGACCGGTCCCGCAGTGGCGATGGGTGCATGTTCCGCGTGAGCGCCGTTTCACGTGAAACATGCACCCGTCGGCGTTCGGGGGAATGCTCGACCGTGGAGTGGACGAGGAGGTGCGGGGCATGGGACGCCGGATCGTACCGCTGACGCTGGACAACCTCGCGGATCTGCCGTCGACCTGTCGCTCCTGCGTGTTCTGGGAGCTGGACCCGGTCAGCGGCCGGGCGGCGGTCGAGTCCGGCAAGCCCGAGCTGGAGAAGGAGGGGTGGATCTCCGCGGTCCTGCTGGAGTGGGGCTCCTGCGGCCGGCTGGTCTACGTGGACGACCGGCCGGCCGGCTTCGTGCTCTACGCCCCGCCCGCGTACGTGCCGCGCTCGCAGTCCTTCCCCACCAGTCCGGTCGCCTCGGACGCCGTCCAGCTGATGGTCAGCCGGGTGCTGCCGGGCTTCCAGCGGCAGGGGATCGGGCGGGTGCTGGTGCAGACGGTGGCCAAGGACCTGTTGGTCCGGGGGTTCCGGGCGATCGAGGCCTTCGGGGCGGTGGGGCGGCAACCGGTCAGCTGCGTGGTGCCGGCCGAGCACCTGCTGGCAGTGGGCTTCAAGACGGTCCGCCCGCACCACCGGTACCCGCGCCTGCGGCTGGAGGCGCGGACCACGCTCTCCTGGCGGGGCGACGTGGAGGGGGCGCTGGAGCGGCTGCTGGGCGGCGGGCGGAAGGAGCCGGTGCTGCGGCCGTTCTGAGGGCGGCCCCCGGCCAGCAGGGCCCGGAGCGAGGGGCGGCCCGCGGCGAGCGGAGGCCCGCTTCCGGCAGGGGCCGGAAGCGACGAGGGCGGGACTCCCCCGGTGGGGAGTCCCGCCCTCGCGGTGTGCCGGGGACGGACCTAGATCAGGCCGTCCAGCTCGCGCAGCAGCGCGGCCTTCGGACGGGCACCGGTGATCTGCTTCACCGGCTCGCCGTTCTTGAAGAGGATCAGGGTCGGGATGGAGATGACGTTGTACGCCGCGGCGGTCTGCTGGTTGGCGTCGACGTCCAGCTTGGCGATGGTGAGCTTGTCGCCCTCCTCCGCCGCGATGTCCTCCAGGACCGGGGCGACCTGACGGCACGGGCCGCACCATTCGGCCCAGAAGTCGACGAGGACGGGCTTGTCGCTCTTGAGGACGTCCGCATCGAACGTCGCGTCGGTCACGGTGGTGGTGGCGCCGGCCACGGTCACTCCTAAGGGTCAAACGGGAGAAGGGCTGCCAGGTCTACAACGCCGCGCGGGGCGGTTCTGTTTCGGCCCGGCCGGGTGGGTGTGTTTCACGTGGAACACACCCACCGGGGTGGTGGATCGTTCGGGGGATCAGACCGCGACGGTGGCGGCCTGGGCCTCCAGGTCCGCCAGCGAGGCCAGGTAGCGCTCGGCGTCCAGGGCGGCGGAGCAGCCGGTGCCGGAGGCGGTGATGGCCTGGCGGTAGGTGTGGTCGACGACGTCGCCGGCGGCGAACACACCCGGGATGTTGGTCCGGGTGGAGGGGGACTCGACCTTGAGGTAGCCCTCGGCGTCGAGCTCCAGCTGGCCCTTGAAGAGCTCGGTGCGCGGGTCGTGGCCGATCGCGATGAACAGGCCGGTGACCGGGAGCTCGCGGGTCTCGCCGGTGGTGGTGTCGCGCAGGGTGAGGCCGGTCAGCTTGGGGTCGCCGTGGATGGCCTCGACCGCGCTGTCCCACTCGAAGCTGATCTTCTCGTCGGCGAAGGCGCGCTCCTGCATCGCCTTGGAGGCGCGCAGGGTGTCGCGGCGGTGGATGACCTTGACGCTGCGGGCGAAGCGGGAGAGGAAGGTCGCCTCCTCCAGCGCGGTGTCGCCGCCGCCGACCACCGCGATGTCCTGGTCCCGGAAGAAGAAGCCGTCGCAGGTGGCGCACCAGGAGACGCCGCGGCCGGAGAGCGCGTCCTCGTTGGGCAGGCCCAGCTTGCGGTGCTGGGAGCCGGTGGTGACGATCACGGCGCGGGCCTTGTGGACGTTGCCCTCGGAGTCGGTGACGGTCTTGATGTCCCCGGTGAGGTCGACCGCGACGATGTCGTCCGGGATCAGCTCGGCACCGAACCGCTCCGCCTGCGCCCGCATGTTGTCCATCAGCTCGGGGCCCATGATGCCGTCCCGGAAGCCCGGGAAGTTCTCGACCTCGGTGGTGTTCATCAGCGCGCCACCGGCGGTGACGGCGCCCTCGAAGACCAGCGGGTCGAGGGAGGCACGGGCCGTGTAGAGCGCAGCCGTGTAGCCGGCCGGGCCGGAACCGATGATGATCACGTTACGGACGTCGCTCACTGCATCTCCTGGTTCGCATCGCGACCCGCTTTCGCAGCGGGGAGGGCGGTCCTGCTCCGCCGCCCGGGACAACGACTGACCAGTGTCTCGCATTCCCAGGGGGATCAGTACCACGCGCCCGCACTGTGGGAGTGTCGTGCGGCCCGCGGCATGGATCGCACGGGAACCGTCGGTCAGCCGGCCGGGACGGTCCGGTGCAGCAGGAGCGGTCCGCAGTCGGCGGCGCGGAGGTAGACGTCGAGCCGGTCCGGGCGGCCGGGCAGGGCGTGGACGAGGAGCTCGGCGGGGGCGCCGGCGTAGCTCCCGAGTTCGGTGACCAGCAGGGGCGCGGTGCTGAGCGCCGGGCAGGCCGGAGCCGAGCGGCCGCCGGTCAGGCCCTGCTCGCCGTCGGCGGGCGGCACGGCGGTCGCGCCGGAGCCTTTCGGAGGAGCCCCGGCGCCGGTGCCGGCGGACGGCTCGCCCGGCAGGGCGGGGCCGCCGGAGCCGGCGCGGGCGAGCAGCTCGCGGACCTGGCCGGCGAGCTGCTCCTCCCGGTAGACCGTCCCGCCGGGCTCCCGGTCCGCCTTGCTCTCCGGGTTCTCCGGGGCGGCCGTCGCGGCGGCACGGCTGCTCATGGCGGTGTCCTGCCCCCCGGGGGAGGAGGAGAGCGCCAGGAAGGTGCCGCCGAGGCCGAGGACGAGCAGGGCGGCGGCCGAGCCGAGCAGCAGGGCCCTGCGGCGCCGGGGACGGCCCGGGCGTCCCGGCCCGGTGGTGGCGGCGGGCCGGGACGGCGGGGCGGCCGGCGGAGCACCGGGCCGGGAGGGCGCGGGCGGGGCCGGGACGGCACCGGGGAGCGGTGCGGTGGGCGCTGCGGCCGGTGCGGTGGCGTCGCGGGTTCCGGCGGCGCGGTCGGCCTCCGCCGCGAGGGCCGCGTCGATCCGGGCGGCGACATCGGCGGGCACGGCCGGGGGCTCGGCTCCGCCGAGCAGCACGGCGATCCCGGCGAGCGCGTCGACGGTCTCCCGGCATTCGGCGCAGCCGGTCAGGTGCTGCCGAAGCGCCCCGGCTCCGACGGGGTCGAGCAGGTCCTCCGCGAGGTCGGCCAGCTCGTCGACCGAGGGGTGCGGTCCGGTGGTGGGGTCGGGAGAGGAGAGGGGGGCCGTCATCGCGGGCTCGCGTCTCCTTCCAGAATCGGGCGGGCTGGGTCCGGGGCTGTCCCTGTGACGGTGCGGGCGCCCGGTGGGTTCCCGGGCGGCCGGCCGGGCCCGGGCACCGGCGCTGTTTCACGTGAAACAGCGTCCGGCCGCGGTCCGCCGTCCGGCTCCTCGCGCAGGTGCCGGACGAGCGGCAGCAGCCGGGCCCGGCCGCGGGCGCAGCGGCTCTTCACCGTGCCGACCGGGATCCCGAGCAGTTCGGCGGCCTCCGCGACCGGGTAGCCCTGCATGTCGACCAGGACGAGCGCGGCCCGCTGTTCGGCGGGCAGCTCGGCGAGGGCGGCGGTCAGCTCGCGGTGCACCTCGGCGCGGACCACCGGGGAGTCGGCCGGTTCGGCGGAGCCGACCAGGGCGTCCAGCCGCTGCGGGTCGTCGTCGAGCGGCTTGGTGCGGCGGGTGGCGCTGCGCCGGGCACGGTCCAGGCAGGCGTTGACGACGATCCGGTGCAGCCAGGTGGTGACGGCCGAGCGGCCCTGGAAGGTGTGGGCGGAGCGGAACGCGGAGACCAGGGCGTCCTGCAGGGCGTCGGCGGCCTCCTCGCGGTCGCCGAGGGTGCGCAGCGCGACGGCCCAGAGCCGGTCCCGGTGGCGGTTCACCAGCCGGCCGAAGGCCTCCCGGTCGCCGGCGACGTGCCGGGCGAGGAGCGCCGCGTCGTCGTCGCCGTGCTCCGGTCCGTCGTCCGCCACGTCCACCCCTCGCCGTGCCCGCCCCGTCGCCGCGGCCCGCGGATCAGCCGAAGACCTTCACGTCGGAGACGTGTCCCTGGTACCTGCCCGCGTACTCGCCGTCCGGGTTCTTGGACAGGCTGGTGAGCCAGATCAAGACATAGCGGGTGGTGGCCGGGCTGTCCAGCTTGTAGGTGAGGCTGGTGCCGGACTCCTTGCCGATGACGGTGAAGTCCTTGGGCTTGGCCGCGGCCGGGTTGCCGATGCCCTTGGCGGGGACCCTCAGCTCGGCCGTGACGGGGGTGGCGAGCTTGACGGTGACGCTGGAGACGCTCTGCTGCGCACCGAGGTCGAGCAGCAGGCCGGTGCCCTCCTTGGTCTTCCCGAAGGGGTCGCCGTACCAGCTGGTGATCCACTCGCTGGCCGGGTCGCCGTCGATGGCCTTCTCCAGGACCGAGGTGCCCTCCGGACCGCCGCCCAGCGGGTTGTAGGAGATGGCCTCCTTGACCGGGATCTGCACCGGGTCGTGGGTCGCCGCGTGCGGGACCGGGGTGGCGGAGGAGGAGGTGGGCTGGGGCGCCGCGCTGGCGGTGCTCGACGGGCGCAGGTAGTCGACCAGCTGCCAGGAGGCGAAGCCGATCGCCCCGAGGGCGACGGTCCACGCGGTCACCTTGACCACCCGGCGCAGCCGCCGCCCGGCGCGCCGCACCGGGGCCGGTACCGGGGTGGGCCCGGTACCGGGGGCGGCGACCACCCGGGTCGGGTTGGGCGCGGTGGGCAGCGCGTGCACGTTGTGGCGCGGCGGGTTGGCGTAGACCGGCAGCTCGGGCTCGGGCTGGCGGATGCGCGGCATCAGGCCGATCGCCCGGGCGAGGCCGTCGGGCGTGGTGATCGGCTCGGCGTGGTGCGGCGGGTGGTCGAACAGGGCGCGGGCGGCCAGCTCGGACAGGCCCTTGTGGACCCCGGCGCGGACCTGGTCGGGGGACACCGTGCCGAGGTTCCTGGGCAGGCCCTTGAGGTCGTAGCGGTCCTCGGGGAAGGGCCAGCGGTGGGTGAGCGCGGCGAACAGCAGGGCGCCGATGGCCCGGGTGTCGGTGCGCTCGGCGTCCTCGTCGGGCAGGCCGCGCAGGGCGGCGTCGACCGCGATGCCGTTGATCCGGTACTGGCCGCTGTCGGTCCGCAGCACGCAGCGCGGGGTGAGCCGGAGGTGGGCCTGGCCGCGCCGGTGGGCGGCGGCCACCGCGTCGGTGACCTGGCGGACCATCTGGTAGGCCTCGTGCGGCTCCATCGGCCCGTCGGCGAGCAGCTTGGCGAGGTCGGAGGCGTGGGGCAGCCACTCCCGCACGACGTAGACCAGCTCGCCCTCCTGGACGGCGTCCAGGACCTGGACGAACCGCGGGTCGCCGAGCAGGGCGGCGGACTTCGCGGCGGCCAGCACCTTGCGGGCGCGCTGGTGGCCGGCCGCCATCAGGTGGACACCGACGGCGCGGCGCAGCTTCTCGTCGACCGCGCGCCAGCTGCTGAAGGTCTCGGTGGACGAGATGCACTCCTCCAGCCGGTAGCGGTGACCGATCATGTCGCCGCTGCGGCGCAGCGGGGCGGGGAGGGTCTGCGGCAGGGTGGCGGTGTCCCGGGGGTCGTGGGTGGGCTGCGGGTCCCGGGGCGGGCGCTTGGCCGGGGCGGCGGCCGTGGCGGGGGTCCCGCGTCCGGCGGCGTCACGGGCGGCG
The DNA here is from genome assembly GCF_042261735.1 of Kitasatospora sp. NPDC056327. Lineage (NCBI taxonomy): Bacteria > Bacillati > Actinomycetota > Actinomycetes > Kitasatosporales > Streptomycetaceae > Kitasatospora > Kitasatospora sp. NPDC056327. The sequence continues at coordinate 27,852 of NZ_JBHJRC010000030.1, forward strand.
AGTTCGGCGGCGATCTCGGTGGCCGACAGGGGGGCGGTGATCTCCGAGGTCTCCTCGGCCGGGGCAGGGGCCTCCTCGGGGGCGGTGACCGCCTCGTCCGCGTCGTCGTCCGCGTCCTCGCCCGCGGGCCCGCCGGCGGTCCCGTCGCGGGACTCCTCCCCGGCGGCCGGCGCGTCGGCGGCGTCCTTCCCGGTGGCGGTGCCCTTCCCGGCGGAGAGGTCCTCGCGGGCCGGGGCGTCCTCGCGGGCGGAGGAGTCCTTGCCGGCGGCCGAACCCTTCCGCGCCGGGGAGCCCTTCCCCGCGGCGGAGCCGGACGTCGTGGCCCGGGCCGCGCCGTCGGCGAGATCGTCGATCGCCGCCGCCAGCGCGGCCTCGTCCGCCGCTCCGTCAGCTGCTGACGTGTCGACGACCGCCTTGGTGCCATCAGCCACCGTGGTCCAGCCTCCCCTTGTGTCGCCCCGGGTCTGAGAGAGAGTCGTTGGAGCGCTTGGGCCGACGGCCCCGGTGCTCCAGGACAATTGTGCCCACTGTTCTCCACCGGGTACGACCGCCGAAAGGTCCGAGCGGTTGCCTGATGGTGGAGAGATGTGGTGCAGATCCGGCATCGGGCCGCCGGCGCCGGCCCGGGACGGTCCGGGGCTGCGGCGGCCCGATGCGCGGTCAGCGGCCCAGTCGGCCGCGCACCATACCCAGCATGGCGTTCAGTTCCTCGATCCGCAGCCGCTTGGCGATGAGCACGAAGACGGCCAGCTGGAGTCCGCCGGCCACCAGGACCGTCAGCACGGCCCCGGCCCAGCCGCCGACGACGGCGGGAACGGCCAGGCTGACGCCCAGGCCCACCACGGCGGCCGGCACGGAGGCCGTGGCGAGCCGCGAGTAGGTCTTGCCGATCCGCTTGGTGTCCAGGCCGCCGATCTTCTTCTTCAGCTTGGGCAGCGCGACCGTCACTCCGACGGCGTACGCGAGGCCGTAGCCGAGCGCCATTCCGGTGACCGTCCACTCGGCCGGCAGCAGCACCCAGCAGAGCAGCGAGAAGCCGGCCTGGCAGGCGGCCACCCAGACGGTGTTGGAGAACGGGGTGCGGGTGTCCTCGTAGGCGTAGAAGCCGCGGAGCATCACGTACTGCGCCGAGTAGGGGATCAGGCCCAGGGCGAAGGCCGAGAGCATCAGACCGACGTTCCGGGCGTTCTCCAGGGCCGTCGCCCCGCCGCCCACCGCGTAGATGGCCTGGCCGATGGCCGGGCCGAGCGCCAGGAAGAGGAACGCCGCCGGGACGACCGCGACGGCGGTGGTGCGCAGTCCGTAGGAGAGGTCGTCGCGGACGGCTCCGGCGTCCTCGTCGGCGGCCGCGCGGGACAGCCGGGGCAGCACCGCGCTCATGATCGAGACGGTGATGACGGCCTGCGGGAGCTGCCAGATCAGCAGGGCGTTGGAGAAGGCCGCGAGGCCGACACCGCCGTGGCCGCCCGTCTCCGCGTCGCTGCCGGCGGCGGTGGCCAGCTGGGTGATGACCAGGTAGCCGGCCTGGTTGGCGAGCACGAAGAAGAAGGTCCACTTGGCGAGCCGGGCGGCCTTGCCCAGGCCGTGGCCGCGCCAGTCGAAGCGCGGACGGAAGGAGAAGCCGGCCGCCCGCAGGTAGGGGACCATCGCCAGCGACTGGACGGCGAGGCCCACCAGGGTGCCGATGCCGAGCAGCCGGACGCCCTCGGGGGTGATGGTCTCCGGGGTGACGTGGGTACCGTCGAAGCCGCCGTAGACCCAGATGTAGGCGCCGAAGGTGAAGATCACCACGACGTTGTTGAGGACCGGGGTCCACATCATCGCGCCGAACCGGCCGCGGGCGTTGAGGATCTGGCCCATCACCACGTGGATGCCCATGAAGAAGATGGTCGGCAGGCAGTACCGGGCCAGCGCCACGGTGGTCTCGGCCCGGGCCGCGTTCTCCATCATCGGGTGGGCGATCAGCTGGACGAGCACCGGTGCCCCGAGCACGGCCAGGAACACCACGCCGGCCAGGCCGACCATCACCAGGGTGAGCAGGCGGTTGGCGTAGGCGGTGCCGCCGTCCGCGTCGTTCTTCATGCTGCGGACCAGCTGCGGCACGAAGACGGCGTTCAGCGCGCCGCCGCCGATCAGGATGTAGAGCAGGGTCGGCAGGGTGTTGGCCGCGTTGTAGGAGTCACCCATCACGGCGATGCCGATCGCGCCGGCGATCACCATGGTGCGCAGGAAGCCGGTGCCCCGGGAGACCAGGGTGCCGGCCGCCATGATCGCACTGGAGTTCAGCACCGAGGCGACCTTGCCGCCGCCGGTGGTCCTTCCGGCGGGGGCGGCCGGGGCGGCCTGCTCCTCGGCCGCGAGCTCGGCCAGCGGCTCCACCGCGGGCGGCAGCTGTACGGCGGCCACCTGCATGGTGGCCTCGTCCTCGGCGAGCGGCGGGTCGAACTCGATCGGCGGGACGAAGGGGCGGGGACCGTCCGGGCCGGGGCCGTGGCCGTAGGGGGCCTGCGGTCCGTGCTGGGGCCCGTGCTGGGGCCCGTGCTGCCCCGGGTACGCGCCGGCCGGGGGGAACGGCGCGGGCGGGGCGGCGGGGGCCGGGGCGGCGGGGGCCGGGGCGGCCGGCGGCTGCGCGGCGGACGGCTGCACGGGGGGCTGCTGGGCCGGCGGACGGGGCGCCTCGGCGGTCACCCGGTTCCCGCCGAACAGCGCGTCCACCCCGACGTACTCGGTGGACTCGGAGTCCCAGGCGGAGTGCGCCGGACCGGGCTGCCACTGCGGGGGCGCCTCCCAGCCCCGGGCCGGGGCGGCCGGAGCACCGGGGACACCGGGAACGCCCGGAGCCCCCTGGGCCGCCGGGCCGCCGGGAACGCCCGGAGCACCCTGCGCGCCCTGCGCGCCCGGGGCGGCGGCCTGCGGCGGGAGACCCTCGCGCCAGTCGCCCCGCGGCGGGGTGTCCCAGCCGGGCTGCACCGGCGGCACCGGCGGGGAGAACGGCGACGGCGCCGGGTACTCGCCGCCGTGCGGCGGCAGCTGCGGAGGCACGTCGTACGCGGCCACCGGCTGCTCCGGCGCGGCGGGCCGGGAGGCCCGCAGGCCGTACGGGTCCTGCTCGCCCGGACCGCCCCGGTACGCGTCGGCCGCGTACGGGTCCTGGGCGTAGGTGTCGGCCACGTACCAGTCGCCGGACGGCGACTCGGCCCCCGGACGGACCTCTCCGCGGCCCGGAGGCCGCTCCTCGCTGCGCCCGGTCATGTCACCTCTTCGCTGTCGTGGGGGAGGCCGTCCCGGAGTCGGGCGGTATCGGCGGTGTCAAGGACCAACCTTCTCATCACTGGTGGCCCGATCCCGGCCATCCGCGCTGCTGTCGTGCGGTGTCCGCGCCGCCGCGCCGCCGTCCGGCCCCTGCGGGCCGTCCGCCGGGTCCGGCCCGCCGGACCCGCCCGGGGTGTCCGCCCCGCCGCCCGCGGCGAGCGGTGCGTCGCCCTCGTCGTCGTGCGCCACCCGCCGCTTGCGCTGGCGGAAGAAGCGCAGCGCCGCGAGCAGCAGCAGCACCAGGCCGCCGCCGAAGACGTACAGCACGCCGTTGGTGACCGAGGTGACCTGGACGTTGAAGGTGACCGGCTCGCCGTACGGCTTCGGGTCCGGCCCGGTGGTGAACAGCTGGGCGGTCATGGTGACCCGCCCGTTGTTCTTCGCCTCGGCCGGGAAGCGCAGGGTGACGCTCTGCGAGGCGGGCAGCACCAGTTCCTCCGCCGGCATCTCGACCCGGAGCCGGTTGGGCTGGCTCGGGCTGAGCACCAGCTTGAGGTTGGTGACCGTCTGGGTCAGGTCGTTGCGGACGCTGACCTGGAGCACCCCGGTGTCCCCGGCGAAGGTGATGATCCGCTTCGGCGGCACCTTCACCGCGTCGGTCAGCTCCTTGAGGTAGCGCTCCACGCCGTCCCGGTAGACGTTCCCGGCCGGGGCCTCGGTGCGCCACTCGGTGGACAGCGAGCGGACCATGGCCGCGCTGAACGGGCCGCGCACCCGCTGCGGCAGGGTGAGCACCCGCATCAGCGTGTCCAGGTTGGCCTGGATCCGGGTGGTGGCGGTCAGGTCGGCGGCGGGCAGCTCCGAGTCGCGGACCCGGGCCGGGTAGTCGGTGGCGGCCGGGACGGCCGTGTTGGCCTTCGGGTCCGGCGCCGCTGAGGCGAGGGCGTCCAGCCTGACCGGCTCCACCCACTTGCCCTCCTGGGCCGCCTGGAGGGCGCCGGCCAGCACCTTGGCGCTGCCGGCGGTGAGGTCGCGGGGCGGCATGACCAGCAGACCGCGCGGGTTCTGCGGCTCCTGCCGGGAGATCACGTACGTCTCGGCGAGGAAGCGCTGGGCCGCCAGGGTCTGGTCCTGCGCGGTGGCCAGGTCCTCCTCGAACAGCGAGGAGACCACCTGGTCGGCGACCAGCGCGGTCTGGCCGCCGCCGATCGGCCGGGTGGCGGTGGGCGTGTACTTCAGTGCGTCCGACTCGGGCATGCTCGCGCCGTTCACCAGCACCAGGCCGGCGCCGGCCCGGAGCGCGACCGAGGCGATCCGCTGGTCCAGGTAGCCCCGGTACGGCCAGGCGACGTCGGAGCGGGTGTCCACCGAGAGCCGGCCCTCGACGGTCAGCCGGCCGGCGGTGGCCGCCTTGCCGAGCGCGGCGTCGATGCCCTCCAGCTCGGCGGCGTTGTGCGCGATCGAGGCGAGGTCCGGGTCGGCGTACGGCAGCGCCACCACCTGGCTGCCCGGCTTGGCCACGGCGGCCCGCAGCTTCTCCAGCCAGGCCGTGGCGGCGGCGGTGCCGGTGCCGACGGAGGTGTTGTCCTCCTTGGCGGCGTTGCCCGCGGTGCCGGGCTTCTGCACCCGGTAGGTCCTGGTCATCGCGAACGCGGTGTCCAGGAGGTCCGGGTCGACCACCCAGGTCAGTCCGGTCATCGCGGAGCCGGTCTCGACCAGCGCGTTCAGCCGCCCGCCGGGCGCGAACTCGGCGGCCAGGCTGTCGTCCCGCAGCACCGGGAAGGTCTGGTCGCCCTCGGAGTAGGTCTGCGCGGCGAGCACCGGGGCGTGCACCAGCGGCCACAGGGTGGTGACCCTGGACGGCTGCGCCTCGGCCTGGTTCCCCGAGTTGTACGGCAGGAAGGTGCGGGCGATGCCGAGCGGGCGATCGCGCTGGTTGTCGCCGGTGGAGCCCCAGACGTCCACCGCGAGCTCGTACACGCCCTCGCCGGTCAGCTGCAGGTCGGCCACCGCGACGCTCAGCGTGTACGGCTGGCTCTGGCCGGGGCCGAGCTCGTTCAGCGCGTACTGCGGGCTGTCCAGCGAGATGCCGTCCGACCCCTGGGGGGTGGTCCGGGTGACCACGCTGTTGAGGTCGCTGCGGTTGGTCAGCGGCTTGCCCCCCCAGGGCTTGCGGACCGTCGCGTGCGCGGACCTGAGCACCGAGGCCCCGCCGTTGGTGACGTGCCCGGTGATCGTCACGGTGCCGTTCGGGACGGCCACCGGCTTGTTCACCGAGTCGATGGTCATCACCACCGGGTACTCGGCGCTCACCGTCGACTCCGCGGCCGGCCGCACCCCGGCGGCCGGGGCCGCGGCGGCGACCGGGACGCCCGGCAGCGCCGAGGCGAGCACCAGCGCCGCGCCGAGCGCACCGGTCAGCCGCCGGGCGGCTCGTTCCAGGACGCGCCCCCGGCGTCCGTCCGTCTCCGGACCCGGGTGCCGTGCCGGCTCACTCACGCGGTTCGCCCTCGCTCACGGGTTCGCCCTCGCCGTTCTCGATCGCTGCTGCTGCTGCCGTGCCGCCGCGGATGTTCCGTCGGCCGTGGGGGATGCCGTGGGGATCAGCCGTGAAGAACTTGTGCTCGTGCGTCGCCCGGGCGGCCGTGCGGGCGCACGGCACCGCGGCCCGCCGTCGGTGCCACCGGACTCGTTCCCCCCGCATGGTAACGATGTGGTGAGGGGTGCGGTGTTGCGGGCCGGGGAGTGAGGCGGTGGAAACGCGCGGGCGGCGGGGCCGCCGGGCCACGTACCCTTGTGAGCCGTGTCCACTGCCAATGAGCCCACCGCCCACCACGCCGACGACCACCCGTCCGGTTCCACCGTCGGGACCGTCCCCGGCCTGAGCGAGGCGCAGACCCTGGGTCTGCAGGAACTGCTGCGGGTCTCCCCGGTCGCCGACGAGATCGCCCGCCGCTTCCAGGCGGCGGGTCACCGGCTCGCGCTGGTCGGCGGATCGGTCCGGGACGCCCTGCTGGGCCGGCTGGGCAACGACCTGGACTTCACCACCGACGCCCGCCCGCAGCAGGTGCTGAAGCTGGTCAGGGGCTGGGCGGACGCGGTCTGGGACGTCGGCATCGCCTTCGGCACGGTCGGCGCGCGCAAGGACACCCCGCAGGGCTCCTTCCTCATCGAGATCACCACCTACCGCTCCGAGGCGTACGACCGCACCTCCCGCAAGCCCGAGGTGACCTACGGCGACACCATCGGGGAGGACCTGGTCCGCCGCGACTTCACCGTCAACGCGATGGCCGTCGACCTGCCCGGCCGCGGCTTCGTCGACCCGCACCACGGCCTGGAGGACCTGGAGGCCCGGGTGCTGCGCACCCCCGCCACCCCCGAGGAGTCCTTCTCCGACGACCCGCTGCGGATGATGCGGGCCGCCCGCTTCGCCGCCCAGCTGGACTTCGACCCGGCCCCCGAGGTGATCGCGGCGATGACCGCGATGGCCGAGCGGATCACCATCGTCTCCGCCGAGCGGGTCCAGGCCGAGCTGAACAAGCTGCTGCTGGCCGCGCACCCGGTGAAGGGCCTGCGGCTGCTGGTCGACACCGGGCTGGCCGGGCACGTGCTGCCCGAGCTGCCGGCGCTGCGCCTGGAGCGGGACGAGCACCACCGGCACAAGGACGTCTACGAGCACTCGCTGACCGTCCTGGAGCAGGCCATCGCCCTGGAGCAGGACGGCCCGGACCTCACCCTGCGGCTGGCCGCGCTGCTGCACGACATCGGCAAGCCGCGCACCCGCCGCTTCGAGCCGGACGGCCGGGTCTCCTTCCACCACCACGAGGTGGTCGGCGCCAAGATGACCCGCAAGCGGATGCGCGAGCTGAAGTACTCGAAGGAGCTCACCGAGGACGTCTCGCGCCTGGTCGAGCTGCACCTGCGGTTCCACGGCTACGGCGGCGGCGAGTGGACCGACTCGGCGGTGCGCCGCTACGTCACCGACGGCGGCCCGCTGCTGGAGCGGCTGCACAAGCTGACCCGCTCGGACTGCACCACCCGGAACAGGAAGAAGGCCGCCGCGCTCTCCCGCACCTACGACGGCCTGGAGGAGCGGATCGCCGAGCTCAAGGCCAAGGAGGAGCTGGACGCCGTCCGGCCCGCGCTGGACGGCAACCAGATCATGGAGCTGCTCGGCCTGGCGCCCGGCCCGATGGTCGGCAAGGCGTACAAGCACATGCTGGAGCTGCGGCTGGAGCACGGCCCGCTGGAGCACGACGAGGCGGTGGCCGCGCTGCGCGCCTGGTGGGAGTCCCAGCAGTAGGACCCGCGACGGCGGAGGGGGTGGTCCCGGGCTCTCCCGGGACCACCCCCCTCCGTACGGGCCTCAGAGCTTCTTCAGGCAGAGGACGAAGCTGAGCGCCTCGGTGCTCGCGGACCGGGTGTAGGTGCTCTCGGCGTCGGCGACGCTGTCGCAGGCCTTGTCGTTGTCGCTGGTCCCGTAGACCTTCTTGATCACCTTGTACTGCGCCTTCGGGTCGGTGCAGGGCAGCATGGTGATCCGGGGGTTGGCGTCGTGGGTGGCCGTGGTCCCGTTCTCGTTGCGCAGGCAGTCGCCGGCCTTGGCGTAGTCGATGTCGCCGGGCACCTTGGAGGTGGCGGACGGCGTCGGCAGGGTGACCGTGGGGACCGGCGCCGGCGGCGGCAGCGTGATGGACGGCGAGGCGAACGGCGAGAAGGTCGGCACCGGCACGGTCACCGTGCTCGGCGTGGGCAGTACCAGCGGCCGGTAGGGGTCGTCGTGCTTGCTGCCGAGGAGGGCCCCCGTCGCGATCAGGACGATCCACGAACCGATGCCGAGCACCGGCAGCAGCAGCATGAGGATGTGCGGCCGCCTGGTGAGCGGGACGCCCGGGTCGAGCTGTGGCCCGTGGGTGCCGGGCGCCGGGGGCGGCAGGTCCTTGATCCGGTTGTGTGCGGCGAGGTTCCGCAGCAGGGTGACCACGGTGAAGATGCCGGAGAGGTAGCTCCACCAGCCCTGGACCAGCGTGCGGGCCGACATGTCGCGGACCATCGCGGTGCCGCAGGTGCGGCAGTACGGTCCCGGCTGCTTCAGGAACCGCATGATGATGATGATTCCCTGGTGGCCCCGGACCGTGGTCTCGACGGCCGGGAAGCCGCCGCAGAACCGGCAGACCGGGCCGCCCTGCACGGCGTGGCCGGGCGCCGGCCAGCCGCCGGCCTGCGGCGGCGGGTAGGCCCCGGCCTGCGGCGGCGGGTAGGCGTAGCCGCCGGGCGGGGCCTGGGCGGGCACACCGTACCCGGGCGGCGCGGCCGGGGGCGGGGCGGCGGCCGGGTAGCCGTAGCCGGCCGGGGCGGGGGCGGCCTGCGGCGGCGGGACGGGCGCCCCGGCGTACGGGTTCCCGGTGGCGTACGGGTTGGCGCCGTCGGCGGGCGGCGGGGAGCCGTACGGCAACTGGGGAGGCGGAACGGACAAGGGGATCCCCCGGAGAGGTCGGGTGGCGGACGGTCAGGACTTCTTGACCGGCGGGACGCCGGTGAGCGGGCCGAGGCAGAGCACGTAGCGCTTCTTGTTCCAGCGGCGGCCGCTCTTGCCCGAGACGGTGCTGGTGGTGCCCGCGGTCGCGCGGCACCGGGAGGTGTCGGTGGTGGAGTCGAACTTGGCCAGCACCTTGTAGTTGGCCTTGCCGTCGGTGCACTTGACCACCGAGACGTCGCGCGAGCCACTGGCCTTGACGCAGTCACCGGCCTTGGCGCTGCTGACGCTCGGACCGGTGACGAAGTAGCCGACGATCAGCGCGACCGCGCCGAGGACCACGCCGACCACCTTCAGCCGGGCCTTGCCGCGGCCCTTCGGGGCCGGTGCGCCGACGGGCACCGGGGCGGCCGGCGGGTAGCCGTGCGGCGAGGGCGGGCCGTAGGGGGCCTGCGGGCCGGGCGGGTAGGGGCCCTGGGCGTAGGGACCCGGGGCCTGGGGAGCCTGCGGGTACGGCTGCTGCGGGTACGGCGGCGCGGCCTGGGGCGCGGGCTGCCCGGCCGGGTGGCCGTAGCCGGGCGGCGGGGCGCCGTAGCCGGCGGGCACCGGCTGGGGCGGTCCGTAGGGCTGGGGCGCCGGGGCGCCGTAGGGCGGCGGGACCGGTGCGGGCCCGTACCCCTGCGGCGGCCCGTACGGACTGTGCGGTGTGCTCATCAGATCGTCCCCCGAGACATACGTCTGTCGCTCCGACAGATCTGACGTACCTTAGCGACCCGCTCCGACGCCGCCGGGGTTCAGGGGCCGACCCCGGCGGGCGGTGCTGGTCAGCGGGCCGGGTCGCCGGGGAGCGGGCCGGTGCGCCGGGCCGCGCGGAGGTAGCAGACCGCGGACACCGCGTACACCAGGGCCACCCCGAGGACGACCGGCACCGAGCGGCCGGACAGCGGCAGCACCAGCGCGGAGACCAGGGCGGCGGCCACGAAGGCGATGTTGAAGAGCACGTCGTAGATGGCGAAGATCCGGCCGCGGTAGTCGTCCTCGACGGACTCCTGCACCACGGTGTCGGCGCAGATCTTGGTGCCCTGGGTGACCACGCCCAGCAGCAGCGCCGCGATCAGACAGGGCACCAGGCGGAAGCCGAGGCCGAGCACGGGGACGAAGAGCACCGGGGCGGCCAGACAGAGCGTCATCCAGCCGGCCAGCCCGAGCCGGCGGCTGCACCAGGGGCTGATCACCGCCGCGACGAAGAACCCGGCGGCGGAGAGGCCGACCGCCTGGCCCAGGGTGGCCAGGCCGGCCGCGCTGTCCGCGGGGTCGTTGAAGGTGTACCGGGCGAGCATCACCAGGACCACGATCAGCACGCCGTAGCAGAACCGGGCGGCGGTCACGGCGGCCAGCGCGTGCGCGGCCGGCCGGCGGTCGCGCACCAGGTGGGTGACGGCGGCGCGCAGCTCGCGGGCGGCCTGGGCCAGCGCCTGTCCGAGCGCCGGGCGGTCCGGGTGGTGCCCGGGGCCGAGCAGGTCCCGGTCCATCCGCAGCGCCGCCAGCGCGGCCGAGAGGTAGAGGAAGGCGGCGAGGGTCACCAGGGCGGCGTCGGCCCCGGGGCCGGGCGGCAGCACCTGGTGCAGCAGGAACCCGAGCCCGCCGCCGCAGGCGGCCGCGACGGTGCCCAGGGTCGGGGAGAGGGCGTTGGCGGTGACCAGCTGCTCGGCGCGGACCACCCGGGGCAGCGCGGCGGAGAGGCCGGCCAGGATGAACCGGTTGAGCGCGGTGACCAGCAGCGCGGAGGCGAAGAAGAGCCACGCCGGGGCCTGCACCAGCAGGAGTCCGCCGGTGACCAGGCCGAGGCCGAAGCGGGCCAGGTTGCCCAGGTAGAGCACCTGGCGGCGGCGCCAGCGGTCCAGCAGGACGCCGGCGAAGGGGCCGACCACCGAGAACGGCAGCAGCATGACGGCCAGCACCGAGGCGATGTCGGCGGGCGAGGACTGCTTCTCGGGGGAGAAGACGACGTAGGCGGCGAGCGACACCTGGAAGACGCCGTCGGAGAGCTGGGACAGCACCCGGGCGGTCAGCAGCCGGCGGAAGTCGCGGCCGCGCAGCAGGTCGCGGAGCGTGGCGCGGTGCGCGGCCCGGTGGGTACTGCCGTTCTCGGTGATCGCCACCTGCCCAGGGTGCCATGGAAGCGGCGGGTGTTTCACGTGAAACATTCGCCGGGAGAAGGTGAACGGGTCCACGGCCGCCGGCCGTGGACCCGTTTCGGCACCTCGGTACCTCAGTGATCCGGTACCTCAGGGCGTGGAGGTCAGCGCTCGACCTCGCCGCTGATGAACTTCTCGACGTTCTCGCGGGCCTCGTCGTCGAAGTACTGGACCGGCGGGGACTTCATGAAGTACGAGGAGGCGGAGAGGATCGGGCCGCCGATGCCGCGGTCCTTGGCGATCTTCGCGGCGCGCACGGCGTCGATGATGACACCGGCGGAGTTCGGGGAGTCCCAGACCTCCAGCTTGTACTCCAGGTTCAGCGGGACGTCGCCGAAGGCACGGCCTTCGAGGCGGACGTAGGCCCACTTGCGGTCGTCCAGCCAGGCCACGTAGTCCGACGGACCGATGTGGACGTTGTTGGCGCCCAGCTCGCGGTCGCGGATCTGCGAGGTGACGGCCTGGGTCTTGGAGATCTTCTTGGACTCCAGGCGCTCGCGTTCGAGCATGTTCTTGAAGTCCATGTTGCCGCCGACGTTCAGCTGCATGGTGCGCTCAAGGACGACACCGCGGTCCTCGAACAGCTTGGCCATCACGCGGTGCGTGATGGTCGCGCCGACCTGGGACTTGATGTCGTCGCCGACGATCGGAACGCCGGCCTCGGTGAACTTGTCCGCCCACTCCTTGGTGCCGGCGATGAACACCGGGAGGGCGTTCACGAAGGCGACCTTGGCGTCGATGGCGCACTGGGCGTAGAACTTGGCGGCCTGCTCGGAACCGACCGGCAGGTAGCAGACGAGGACGTCGACCCGGGCGTCCTTCAGGGTCTGGACGACGTCGACCGGGGTCTCGTCCGACTCCTCGATGGTCTCGCGGTAGTACTTGCCCAGACCGTCGAAGGTGTGGCCGCGCTGGACGGTGACACCGGTCGGCGGCACGTCGCAGATCTTGATGGTGTTGTTCTCGGACGCCGTGATGGCGTGCGCGAGGTCCTGGCCGACCTTCTTGGCGTCGACGTCGAAGGCGGCGACGAACTCCACGTCACGGACGTGGTAGTCACCGAACTGGACGTGCATCAGCCCGGGGACCTTGCCGGCCGGGTCGGCGTCCTTGTAGTACTCGACACCCTGCACCAGCGACGTGGCGCAGTTGCCCACACCCACGATGGCTACGCGAACCGAACCCATTTCCGGTTGCTCCCTGTGATCTCATGAGCGCCGCCGAGGGTCGGCGGTACTCGTCCTGCTTCTTCGATGACTGCTGACGGGCGCATGACGCGCCCACTCCTGCCGCGTGGCACAGGGCTGACGCGGTGTCAGCGCTCCTGGGCGGAGCGCCCCGGGCGGTCGTGCGGTGGCCCGGGCGGGTCCGCGGACCCGTCCTCCTGGCCTCGGCCGTCCGAAGTCTTGGTTACTGCGGGGTCGGTCGCGCCGGCGGGCGGGCCGGTCCGGCCGGTGCGGTTGGCCCGCTCGGTCTCGATCAGCTCGTTGAGCCAGCGGACCTCGCGCTCCACCGACTCCAGCCCGTGCCGCTGCAGTTCGACGGTGTAGTCGTCGAACCTCTCGCGGGCCCGGGCGAGCGAGTTGCGCATCCGCTCCAGGCGCTCCTCCAGCCGGCTGCGGCGGCCCTCCAGCACGCGCATCCGCACGGCCCGGTCGGTCTGGCCGAAGAAGGCGAAGTGCACGCCGAAGTGCTCGTCCTCCCAGGCGTCCGGTCCGGAGTCGGCGAGCAGTTCCTCGAACCGCTGCTTGCCCTCGGCGGAGAGCCGGTAGACGATCTTGGACCGCTTGCCGTTGAGTGCGGTGGCCGGGACGTACTCGGCCTCCGGGTTGTCCTCGACCAGGAAGCCCTGGGCCACCAGGCTCTTCAGACAGGGGTAGAGCGTCCCGTAGGAGAACGCGCGGAACGAGCCGAGCAGGACGTTGAGCCGCTTCCGCAGCTCGTACCCGTGCATCGGGGCGTCGTGGAGCAGTCCGAGAACGGCGAACTCCAGCACTCCTGAGCGCCTGCCCACTGCCTTCGTCCTCCCTTCCCCGGCCGGTCCGCGACCCGCCTCCCTCGGCGGTATGCCGCTCCGATGTATCGGCTCGATATATCGAGAACGATAAGCCTGGGTCTCCGAACCGGCAAGGGGGGCGCGCGTGAATGTGATCACAAGGCGACGCGCAGGTGTGCTTGGCAACGGGCGTGTAATGATCTATCGCCGTTTTGCGTTTTTTGGCAGTTGATGCCCGATTGGTTCGGTTTCCCGGCTGCGTACGCTGTCGCGTGTGCACGAGGACCACCTCCGGGGTTAGGGCGGTTGCGGGCATCGGACGTGGACCCTGCCTTCAGGCTCGACCGGCCTGGCGAGGAGTAGCTGGAACATGAGCGAACGACGGCGCAGGTCGCCCGGTGGCGACGGTCGTCCTCCGGGTGGCGACAACGGGAGGCCGGAGGGGGCCGGGCGGGACGAGCTCGGCTCGACGGGCCTCGGTCGGCGCAGACCCCCGGGCACGCGGGACACCGCCCAGCAGCCCCGGATGACCCGGGCCGAGATGCGCAAGGCGGCTCAGAAGGGCGGCCGGCGCGGCGGTGCGGCCGAGGCCGCGGCCCCGGCGGGCAAGGGCGGCGCACCCGGCAAGAAGCGCTTCATCGACTACCCCCGCTTCGGCAAGCAGGGCGTCCGCCGCTGGCTGCCGTCCTGGCGGCAGTGGCTCAGCGCGGTGCTGCTGTTCGTCGCGGCCTGCGTGGGCGCGGTCTTCTTCGTCTACCAGACGACCAAGATCCCGCAGCTCAACGCCCTGGTGAACGACCAGAACAACATCTACTTCTGGGCCGACGGCACCGAGATGGTCCGCAAGGGCGAGACCAACCGGCAGATCGTCGAGCTCGCCGACATCTCGCCCAACCTGCAGAACGCGGTCATCGCGGCGGAGAACGCCACCTTCCGCACCGACAGCGGCATCGACCCCAAGGGCATGATGCGCGCGGTCGTCAACATGGCCAAGGGCGGCGAGACCCAGGGCGCCTCGACGATCACCCAGCAGTACGTCAAGAACGCCTACCTGACGCAGGAGCAGACCCTCAGCCGCAAGCTGAAGGAGTTCTTCATCACGCTGAAGGTCAACCAGGAGTTCGAGAAGCCCGACATCCTCAAGGGCTACCTGAACACCAGCTGGTTCGGCCGCGGTGCGACCGGCGCCCAGGCCGCGGCGCAGGCGTACTACGGCATCAACGCCAAGGACCTCGACCTCTGCCAGAGCGCGATGCTGGCCGGTCTGCTCAAGGGCGCGTCGTACTACGACCCGACGATCAAGGACAACCGGGCCCGCGCCGAGGAGCGCTGGACCTGGATCCTCAACCGGATGGTGGAGACCAAGAACACCACCCCGGAGGAGCGGGCGAAGTGCACCGCCTTCCCCGACCCGATCAAGCAGGTCCCGCCGTCCAACATGAACGGTCAGATCAGCTACCTGGTCGAGACCGCCAACAAGTTCGTCATGGCGAAGGACACCGGGATCGACCAGCGGGCCATCGACAAGGGCGGCTTCAAGATCTACACGACCTTCCAGAAGGAGAAGGTCGAGGCCCTGAAGAAGGCCGTGGACGAGGTCTCCGCCGAGACCCTCAACCCGCAGAAGCGCCCGGACAACGACAACTTCGTGCAGTTCGGCGCGGCCAGCGTGGTCCCCAACGACGGGGCGATCGTCGCCATCTACGGCGGCAACGGCGTGGAGAACGGCCACCACGACAACAACGCCGACGCCCAGGGCGTCCAGGTCGGCTCGACCTTCAAGCCCTTCGTCCTGGCCACCGCGATGCAGACCGGCGTGCTGACCGCGACCGACGACAAGGGCAAGCCCAAGCGGATCAACGCGGAGAGCCGCTACCTCTCCGACGACATGTCGGAGATCCGCAAGCCGGACGGCTCGCTGGTGCTCGGTGACGACGGCAAGCCCTACCGCCAGAAGAACGAGGAGAAGGGCAAGCGCGGCTACGTCTCCCTGCGGATGGCCATGCAGTACTCCTACAACGTGCCCTTCGTCCAGCTGAACCAGGACGTCGGCGGCCAGAACGTGCTGCAGACCGCCGAGGCGATGGGCCTGCGCAAGGAGAGCATCGAGAAGGAGTCGAAGACCGCCACCTTCCCGCTGGGCGTCTCCGCCGTCAGCCCGATCCGGATGGCCGACGCCTACGCGACCTTCGCCGCCAGCGGCAAGCAGGCCGACCCGTACTCGGTCACCAAGGTCCTGGTGGACGGCAAGGAGCGGCCCGGCTTCGGCAAGCACGAGACCAAGCAGGCGCTGGAGCCGGCCGTCGCCGACAACATCACCGACGTGCTGGTGAACGTGGCCAAGAACGGTACCGGCAAGAAGACCAACACCCTGGGCCGTCCGGTGGCCGGCAAGACCGGTACCACCGACGAGAACAAGTCGGCCTGGTGGGTCGGCTACACCCCGCAGCTGGCCACCAGCGTGGCGATGTGGCGCGAGGACGCGGCGCACCCCGGGCGGCTCTCGCTGAACGGCACCGGCGGCAAGGACTCGGTGCACGGTGGTGACGTCCCGGCGGACGTCTTCACCCGGTACATGAAGACCGCGCTGGCCAACGAGAAGAAGCTGGACTTCCCGGCCCCGCAGCCGGTCGGCACCCAGGTCGACTCCTCGGGGGCGCCGAGCACCGCGAGCGCCACCCCGACCCCGACCACCACCGAGAGCACCAGCACCGCCCCGGTGGACCCGAACGCCCAGCAGCCGACCCAGCCGCCGGTCACCCAGGGTCCGTCCTGCGTCCCCGGCGTCGACTGCCCGGGCACCGTGCCCACCCAGCCGCCGGCTCCGACCAGGACCAACCCGCCCGGCGGCACGGGCGGCGGCGCCAACGGCGGCGGTACGGGCGGCGGAGGCACCGGCGGCGGCGGTACGGGCGGCGGCGGTACGGGTGGCGGAGGCACCGGCGGCGGCGGTACCAGCCCCTCGCCGACCTGCGCGCTCGGCCCGCTCCTCTGCGGCTCGCCGACCACTCCCCCGGCGACCACCGAACCCGGTGGCGGGTCCGGCGGCTCGACCGGCGGCCCGACCACCAGGCCGCCGAAGCCGACGACGTCACCGTCGCCGTCCTCGAACGGCGTCGCCGCGGCGCAGTGCCTGCGGGTCCAGCCAGCGGCCCTCGTACATCAGCCGGCCCAGGCGGCGGCCCTCGGCGTGGTACTGGGCGAGGG